>DASWHY010000511.1:0-2613 GCA_036397955.1 Thermoanaerobaculia bacterium
CGCCAGGCCCGAGACGGCGATCAGCCGCCGCTGCTCGAAGGCGTCGACGAGCCGTCCGTAGAGCCGCAGCACCGGGTAGGAGACGAGGGCGATCAGCAGGTAGACGTAGGGGAGCTGGTCGGCCCCGAGCGCGTCGACGTAAGTCGCCTGGCGCACCGACTTGGAGGCGTACTGGAAGGCGAGCACCAGGAAGTGCATGGCGAAGAGCAGCCAGCACAGGGGCCCTTCGCCCGGCCGGACGTCGACGGCGATGGTGGCGGTCAAGGATCGGGTTCGAGAGGCGACGCTGGGCTCGTTCGACGGCATGGCGGCACTGGATGCTGCGCAGACTAGCCCGATCGGGGCGTCATGACAACGCGAGAGGTGAGGCCAGGGGGTCCTCGGCGGCCATGCGTCGCACAGGCCGGGCGCCCAGCGTCCTCGGATCGCCGGATGGGCGGTGGAGAGCCTCGGAAGCGCACGGACGACGGGCCGGGGGGCCGCGGAGACTCTCCGAAGCTCACGACGCCACGCCAGGAGACCGCGTGAGGGACGCGATTGGACGGCGGCTCCCTACCGGGGGCGCCACCGGACTGTGACATGCTGAGGTCCGGAGACCGGAACGCGCAGATGGGGAGCTCGGACGCACAGTCGCTCGCCGCGACGCAAGGCACGGTGACCGCTTTGCTCCGCGCCTGGTCGGGAGGACGGCCCGAAGCCGCTGACGAGCTCTTTCCGCTGGTCTACCGTCAGCTCCGCGCCGTGGCCGCCAACGTGCTGCGGCGCGAGCGCGGACCGCGCAGCCTCGACACCGGAGACTTGGTCCACGAGTCCTATCTGAAGCTGCTCGATCCGGAAGGCATCGACTGGTCCGACCGGCGCCACTTCTTCAACGTCGCGGCGCGCGCCATGCGCCAGATCCTCGTCGACCACGCCCGGCGACGAGCGGCCGGCAAGCGCGGCGCCGGCTGGGAGCTGACGACCCTCGGCGCCGCCGCCGAGCTCGGCGTCGACGATCCCCACTTCGTGCTCGGCCTCGAGCACCTGCTCGACGAGCTGCGGCGGCTCGACGAGCGGCAGGCCGAGGTCGTCGAGCTGCGGATCTTCGCCGGACGTCCTCTGGGGGAGATCGCCGCGATGCTGAGCGTGTCGCTCGCGACCGTCAAACGCGACTGGCGGATGGCCTGCTCCTGGCTCGCCCGCGAGCTCGGACGCGCGGGCGCGGTGGACGGATGACGCCCGAACGCTGGGCGCGGCTGAAGGAGCTGTTCACGGCCGCCGCCGAGGCCGGAGACGCCGAGCGTCAGCGTCTGCTCGCCGCCCTCCGCGAGCAGGACCCGGAGCTGGCCGCCGAGCTCGAGGGTCTCCTGGGCGCCGACGTCGGCGACGAGGAGACGACCGCCGACGCGGACTGGCTCGCCAGGGCGGCCCGGTCCGTCCCGCCCGACGCGCCGGCGCGCATCGACCGCTACGCGATCCTCGGCGTGCTCGGCCAGGGCGGCATGGGCCGCGTCTTCCTCGCCGAGCGGGCCGACGGCGCCTACCGGCAGCGGGTGGCCCTCAAGGTCCTCTCCGGCGGCCGCCTGGCGAGCCCGGAAGGACGGCAGCGGTTCGTGGCGGAGCGTCAGATCCTCGCCCGGCTCACCCATCCCGCGATCGCCCGCCTCATCGACGGCGGCGCCACCGCCGACGGCGAGCCGTTCCTCGCCACCGAGCACGTCGACGGCCGGCCGATCGACGTCTACTGCCGGGAGGAGGGGCTCGGCGCCGAGGCCGTCGTCCGACTCTTCCTCGAGGTGTGCGCGGCGGTCGAGGCGGCCCACCGCAGCCTCGTCGTCCACCGCGACCTGAAGCCCTCGAACGTGCTCGTGACCGCGGACGGCAGGCCCAAGCTCCTCGACTTCGGCATCGCCAAGCTGCTCGATCCGGCGGCCGGCGATCCCGCCGCCGGCGAGACGGCGGCCGGCGAGGCGGCCTTCGAGACCCGGCTGGGCCACGCGCCGCTGACCCCGCGCTACGCCTCGCCCGAGCAGGTACGCGGCGAGCCGGTCACCGTGGCCACCGACGTCTATTCCCTCGGCGTCGTGCTCTACGAGCTCCTCACCGGCGTCTCGCCCTACGGCGAGGCCTCCGGCAGCCCGGCCTCGCTGGCGCGCGCCATCTGCGAGCAGGAGCCGCGGCCACCGTCGACGGTGACCGCCACTCGTCCGGAGATCGCCGGCCGGCGCCCCGCGTTCCCTCGGCGCAAGCTCGCCCGCGACCTCGACGCCGTCGTGCTGCGGGCGCTCCACAAGGACCCGGAGCGCCGCTACGGCTCCGCCGAGCAGCTTTCGGCCGACCTGCGGCGCTTCCTGGAAAGGCTGCCGGTGATCGCGCGAAGTCCCACCCTCGCCTATCGGGCCACCCGGCTGGTGGCGCGCCACCGGCTGGCCGCGCTCGCCGCCGCCGCCGCCGTCGCCGGCCTGGCCTTGTTCGTGGTGCAACGCGAGCGCCAGCTCGCGGCCACTCAGCGCGAGCGCGACAAGGCGGAGGCGGTGCTCGCGCTGCTGGTGGAGACGATCGGGCAAGCGGACCCGGCGCGGGCGCAGGGCGATTCGCTGACGGTGCGCGAGACCCTGGAGCACAGCGCCGACC
>DASWHY010000512.1:0-6736 GCA_036397955.1 Thermoanaerobaculia bacterium
ACGCCGGCGGCGATCAGCGCGGCGATGCCGAGGAAGACCGCGGTCAAGACCAGGGAGAACAGGGCGAGGAGCACGAAACCCGCCACTCCTTGCCCGCCGGCGCGAGTGAAGATGACGCCGCCGGCGGCGCCGAACCCCACGGCCTGCGCCGCCGCCAGGGCGGCGAAGAGCCCGAGCAGCTTACCCAGCAGGATCGTGCGCCGCGCGACCGGCTGCGAGAAGAGCAGCTCGGCCGTCCCGCGCTCGGGGACCAGGGCGAGGACGCCGATGACGAGCGCCGTCAGCGGCACCAGGAGCAGGGCCAGTTGCACCAGCGACGCGGCGGTGCGCGCGAAGTCCTGGACGCCGCTGCCGCCCGAGAGGATGTAGCCGGAGGAGGCCACGGCGAGCGACAGCCCGGCGAAGACCACGGCGAAGATCTGCGTCCAGCGCGAACGCACGGCGAGCGCCAGCTCCTGGCGCGCACAGAGGAGCAGCGCCGAGGCGGGTGGCGCGGCGGCGCGGCGTGGGCGGAGGGCGACGGTCATCGTCCCTCCGGCAGGGTGCCGGCCGCGAAGACCGCCGCGGCGGCGATGGGCCGGCCGCCGGCGGCGGCGGGGTCGGCAGCGCGCGAGGCCATGCTCCGGTGGGCGATGAGGTGGGAGGCCATCGGCGTCTCGAGGGTGACGACGCGGCTGAAGACCGCGGCGGCGGCGGGAACCCACGCGCCCGTGCGGTGATCGGCGACGTAGGCGACGGCGCCCTCGGCGCGCGGCCCCGCGGCGGCCAGGTGGCTCGCCAGACAGCCGACATCGTCGAAGAAGAGCGGCTCCTGCCAGGGCGCCACGATCTGGGCGGCGAAGCGCCGGTCCGAAACGGCCATGCGGCAGTGGCGGCAGGTCTCGTTGCGGGTGTCGAGCTGGGCCGGCGGCGGCGGACCGGCGGCGCAGCCGGCGAACAGCCAGAGTGACAACGCGAAGAGGCGGTGGCAGCCGTTGCCGCTCACCGGCTCTCCCTCACCAACTCCCGGTAGAGCACGTCGATCCGCCCCTCCTGCGTCGAGATGCCGCGGATCTCGCCACCCGCCTCGCGCACGGCCGCGAGCACGGCGGCGCGCTGCGCGGCGGTACAGGGGGCGATGAGCTCGTCGCCCTCCCAGCGCGCCAGGGGAGCGAGCTGCCGTGCGGTTGCGAGGAGGGCCGGGCGGAAGGGGCCGAGGAGCAGGCGCAAGTGGCCGCCGTCGGCCAGGCGGTCGGCGAGCTCGCGCTGGGTGAAGACCGCCACCAGCCGGCCTTCCACCAGCACCGCGCAGCGGTCCGCCAGGCGCTCGACGTCCCCGAGCTGGTGGGAGGTGAAGAAGACGGTGCGTCCCTCATCGCGGTGGCGCTGGGCAACGCCGTAGAAAGCGCACAGGCCGTCGGGATCGAGGGCGGCGGTAGGCTCGTCGAGCAGCAGGACGGGCGCGTCCGGGAGCATGGCCACGGCGAGACCGAGACGCTGCAGCATGCCGCCCGAATAGGTGCCGACGGCGCGGCCGCCGGCGCCGTTGAGGGAAGCGAAGCGCAAGACCTCGCCGGTGCGCTCGCGCGGCGCGCCGCGCAGGCGGCGATAGAACTCCAGCACCTCGCGGCCGCTCAAGGATTCGGGGAAGGCGACTTTCTGGGGCAGGAAGGAGAGGCTGCGGCGGGCCGCGGGGCTGCCGGCGGGCCGGCGCTCCGGCCCCAGCAGCACGTCGCCGGCGCTCGGGTGGATGAGCCCGGCGGCGGCCTTGAGCGCCGTCGTCTTGCCCGAGCCGTTCGGCCCCAGGAGCGCCACCACCTCGGCGGCGCCGATCTCGAGGTCGAGGCCGGCGACGGCGCGCAGCGTGCCGAAGAGCTTGGTGAACCCGCGGTAGAGGATCACGGCGCTCTCCGGCCGCGCCCGAGCACCAGGGCGCCGATGGCGAGCGCGGCGAGCGAGGCGGCGATGCCGCGCGCGTTGACGGCGCCCGCCGGCCGGCGCGCGAGATCGGCGGCGGCGCCGCGCGGCGGGCGGGCGAGCGGCGCGGGGTCCTCGACCGGGATCGGCTGCAGCACCGGGAAGGCCTCCTCGGCGACGGCCAGCGTCGCGGCGGCCAGGCTCTGGGCCATGAGGTCGGCGGCGGTGAGGTTGCCGCGGAAGTGATCGAAGACGCTCGACAGCCGGTAGGGCCGGTCGCTGCGCCCGTCGCCGTCGAGGTCGGGCTCGTCGTTGTCCGACCAGTAGTTGCCGGCGAAGACGGTGTCGGTCCTCTGGCCCACGAGCTGCAGCGGCGACAGGTTGGCGACGAAGGAATTGCCGGTGAACCGGTTCTCGGCGCAGGAGTCGTAGAGGATGATGGCGGTGTCGGAGGAGGCGACGACGTTGCGGCGGAAGAGGTTGCGGTACGAGCCCTCGAGGAAGATGCCGCGCGCGTTGTCGGCGATCAGATTGTCCTCGGCCACGACCTCGTCGCAGGCCTTGAGCAGCAGGCCGACGGAAGCGAAGCCGCGGTTGTGGAGGAAGCGGTTGCGCCGGAAGGTGATCCGCTGCGAGTACATGAGCGCCGTGCCGGCGGCGCCGTTCTCGAACAGGTTGTCCTCGAACAGGTTGTCGTTCGAGAACATGTAGTGCAGGCCGTAGCGCAGGTCGCGCGCCTGGTTGCCGGCGATCGTGCCGTGGCTGGAGGACTGGATGTAGAAGCCGTCGCGCACGCCGACGATGAGGTTGCGCGCCAGGTGGAAGCCGTCGGTGTTCCAGACGTGGATGCCGGAGCCCTTCTCGCCCGGCTCCCTGCCCGGGATGCCGCGAATCGTGCAGCCCTCGACGCGCGCGCCGTCGGCGGCGAGGAGATAGACGCCGAACAGGCTGCGCTCGATGCGGCAGTCGCGTATCGTGACGCCGCGGGCGGCGACGTGGATGCCCGCAGAATCGCGGCCGAGGTCGCCGCCGTTGCGGCCGTCGATGTCGAAGCCGGCGACGACGACCCCCGCCGCGCGCACCCGCACGACGCTGCCGGCGCCCGATCCGACCAGCCGCGGCCGCCCGCGGCCGAGCAGCCGGACCGGCTTCGCGATCAGCAGGTCGCCGGCGTACGTCCCCGCGGCGACCTCGAGGGTCGCGCCGGGGGCGGCGGCGTCCAGGCGCGCCTGCAGGGGCGAAGCCTGCGCGACCGGCGGGCGTCCCTCCAGACCTGCCGCCGGCGCGGCCGCCGCGTCCAAGCCCGGGCCGGCGAGCGGCACCAGCGCGGCGACGGCGAGGGCGGCCCAGGCGACCACGCTCAGCTCCGCGCCCCGGCCGGGCGGGCGCCGCGCCAGGCGAAGAAGGCGGCCAGCAGCAGGAGCGCCGCCGCCAGCGCCAGGGAGTAGGTAGCGAGGGAGGGGTAGGAGTAGACGTCGAAGTTGGCGAGCTGCTTGTGGCCGAAGAGCGGCGGCATGAAGGGCGCCACCTTGACCGCCGCGGTGGGCGAGAGGTGGTGGCCGTAGCTCCACAGCTTGAAGCCGAACGACCACAGCGAATAGCCGCCGACGTAGACCGCGAGGACGAGGACGTCGAGGACGTCGCCGATCTTGCCGTGCACGGCGGCGCGCAGGAAGAGCAGCCCCAGGGCGCCGAGGACGAACGGCATCCACTTGAACTCCGTGAAGTCCTCGGTCGTCAGGTCGTGCATGCCGATGTAGTGATTGAGGACGTTGACCTCCCGCACGTCCTGGCCCTGGTGAGCGCCGTCGAGCTTGTAGGAGTAGATGAACAGCCGCAGGCCGTCCGGGTACTGCGGCGCGAAGAGCGTCATGTTCCACAGCGGGAAGACGTAGATCGGCACCAGCAGCAGGGCCGCGAGCACCAGGAGCAGCCGGGGCGAGCCGCCCACCGGCCGCTCGAGGAAGCGCGTTTCGGTCTCGAAGACGGTGCTCATGGGGCCGCCCGGAGTCACTTCACGATCAGGTAGCCCTGCATCTCCTGGTGCAGAGCGGAGCAGAAGTTGGTGCAGTAGTAGGGGAAGACCCCGCCCTTGTCGGCCTTGAAGGTGAAGGTCTTGGTCTCGCCCGGGTCGACCACCACGTTGATGTTGTAGTCGAGCAACCCGAAGCCGTGCAGCTCGTCGGTCGTCTGCTCGATGTTGGTGATCGCCACGGTCACGGTGTCGCCCTTCTGCACCTCGATCGCGGTGGGCCACAAGGTGGAGCGCACCGCGGCCACCTTGGCGACGACCTTGCTGCCTTGGCGCTCGACGCCGGCGTCCTTGACGTCCCAGATCGCCAGCGGGTGGTGGTTCTCCTCCTTGGGGTAGACCTCGATGGGGTGCAGCTTGTCGGCCTTGATCATCTGCGCGTAGTGCGGCTCGGGCTCGGTGAAGGCGTCGTAGACGAGCTTCATCTTCTCTTCCGAGATGTCCACGAGCTGCGAGGACTCCGGCTGCGAGGGCCCCACCGACAGGTGGCGGCCGTGGGAGAGCTTGTTGAGGCCCACCAGCCACTCGCCGTCCGGCGACACGGTGTCGCCCTCGGCGGCGCACAGGTGGCCGATCGAGTAGGACATGGGGACTTTGTCCACCACCTCCCAGGTCCCCAGCTTCCACTTGGCGATCGCCGAGTCGACGAAGAGCGAGGTGTAGGCGTAGCCGTCGGGTCCGAACTGGGTGTGCAGCGGCCCCAGACCGACCTCCACCTCGGCGTCCTTGATGGCCTCGTACCTCAACACCGGGATGCCGTCTTCGTCGCCGGTGAAGTCCCGGTTGCGGATCGCGGTCTGGATCTTCTCGATGTTGAAGACCGTGGTCACGCCCTGGAGCTTGCCCGAGCCGATGATCCACTTGCCGTCGGGCGAGACGTCGACGCCGTGCGGCGACTTGCCGCAAGGCAGGAGGTAGACGATGCCGGGCACCTTCTTGGGGTCGAGGACCTTGACGCCGCCGATCACGTCGCCCTTGCCGCCGGCGATCGCCTTCTCCGCCGCCTTCCAGTTGATCGCGGCGATGTAGTCGCGGTCGCGCTGCGAGGCGGTCACCTCGAGCTGGCCGGTGGCGCGCTCGGAGTTGTAGGCGCTCCAGAACATCCAGCCGTCGGAGGCGAGCTTGCCGGAGTCCCCCAGGTCGTAGTCGAACGGCGGCATCAGGATCTCCCAACCCATGGCGATCTGGCCGCTCTTGGGGTCGATCTTCATCGCCGCCACCACGCCCTTGTACCGGGCGGCGTACTGCTCAACCGGCGCCACCGTCCCCTTGGGGATGGGAATCGAGAAGCGCGAGGCCATCATCGTGTACTCGCTGTTGGGGGTGACGAAGGCGGAGGCGTGGTTGCCCGAGACGTTGGGCACCGGGCCGAAGATCTGCCTGGTCTTGAAGTCGCGCAGGTCGATGCGCGCCACGCGCCCGTTCATGTCGTTGACGAACAGCCAGCGGCCGTCGTACTCGCCGTTGGTCTCCGACAGCGAGGGGTGGTGGACGTCGCCCCAGGTGAGGCCGCCCAGCATCGCCCGCGACTCGTCGTCGAAGCCGTAGCCGGTGGCGGGATAGGGCGTGTAGACGGGAATGGTCGCGAGGTGACGCATCGACGGCACGCCGTAGACGTAGACCTGGCCGGAGTGGCCGCCGGAGGAGAAGAGGTAGTACTGGTCGAGGTCGCCCGGGGCGACGTACGTCCGCTGCGCCGCGAAGGCGAGGTCCGACACCCCGGCGGCCCGCTTGGCTCCTCGCGGCGCCGAGGGGGCGCAGGCATGGGCCAGCAGGCCGGGGACGAGGACGGCCGCCAGCGCCAACGGCAGGAGATGGATCAAGGGTCGTTTCATGGCTTTCCCTCCTTGGGGATGGTTCGGCGCTCGGTTCTCAGTGAGCGGCGGCCGGCGCCGGGGCGGCCTCCTGCTGCTTCTGGTATTCGCGGAAGGCCTCGCGCAGCTTCTCGACCGCGGTCGCCTTCTGCTCGGGGGTGAGGACGATCTGGCGCGACAGCACGACCGCCATGGTGCCGGTGGGCTGGCGCAGGAAATCGTCCACGGTGCGGCCGAAGCGGCGCTGGACGTCCTCGACCGCGGTCGAGAGGTCGGGGCCGATCTGCGCCGGGCTCTCGACGCCCAGGGCCTCGATCGAGTGGCAGACGAAGCAGCCGGTCTTGACGAACCAGGCGCCGGGGCCGGTGGCCATGCGCGCCTCGGCCTCCTTCTCCTCGGCGGTCTGCGGATCGCTCCGCGGCGCCCCGGCGAGATAGGCCGCCGGCACGTCCGCCCGCCGCCAGGACTGGACCAGCATCGCCAGCGCCTGGGCCTGCTCGGTCGTCAGGTGGAAGTTCGGCATCACCGTGTCCTCGACCAGGGCGCGCGGGTCCTTGAAGTGCGCGACGTGCCAGGCGAAGGCGGTCTTCTGGCCCGACAGGCGGCCGTACTCGTACTGCTCCGGGGCCTTGTCGCCGACCCAGGTGAGATCGGGGCCGATGGTGCCGCCGCGGCGGTTGATGACGTGGCAGGCGCGGCAGCCCTTCTCGTGCACCAGCTTCTTGCCCAGGTTGATGGCGTCCATGCCGGGCGTCTCGCGGTCGTAGCGGTGGCAGACGTTGCAGTTCATCTGCAGCAGCGCGCCCTTGTCGCCGGCCAGCGAATAGGCCTCGCCCAGCGCGCGGCCGAGCAGCGGCTCCTCCCAATGCGCCACCTGGCCGTGGGCGGCCTCGGTGTCGATCGCCCACCCCTGGCCGCCATGGCACGAGGTGCAGCCGAACTTCTCGATCGGATGGTCCTTGAGCGGCCCGGCGGGATGGGTGCGCCACGGCTC
>DASWHY010000513.1:0-5238 GCA_036397955.1 Thermoanaerobaculia bacterium
CCTGCTCTCCGGCGTAGAAGTCGAGCTCGGCGGCGGCCGAACGGCGGTCGGCAGCGGTCGCCGGACGCACCGCGACGAGCCGCTTGCGGAACCCCGCGAGCGGCGCGCGCGGCTGGAGGGCGATCTCCAACGTGAACGGCCCCGCCCGCTCCGCCACGGCGAGCAGCCTCTCGCGGCCGCGCCGGCCGTTGGGGCTGTCGACTTCGAGGACGGTGCCGCCGCGCGGGTCGCGAAGGCGCAGGGCAACGTCGCTGCCGCGCTGCTCGACCACGACTTCCAGCGCATCCCCCCGCCGAAGCTGCACCACCTGGCGGTGGACCGGGCCGCCGCCGGCAGCGGGCGGCGCGGGCGACGCGGAGGCGGCATATCGGAGCGTCAGGGGGGGTACGTCGGGCGAGGCCTCGTACCGGAGGACGAAGAGAGAGCCGCAGCCGGCGGCGAACAGCGCCAGGAGGGCCTGGAAGGTCCCGAGGCTCACTCGTCGATCCGCACCTTGATCTCCGCGAGCTGCTGGCGGAAGCGCGGCTCGGTGCCGTAGAGCTGCAGGCGATAACGGCCTGGAGCAAGGAAGCCGCCCGGGAGCTGAAGCACGAAAAGGCCGTCGCTTGAGCGCTCCGCCGGGCCGCGCCAGAGCACGGCCGCCCCCTCGGCCGCCGGGACCACCTCCCAGACGAACCGCGTGGTGTCGCGCGGAACCGGCGCGTCGGTCACCACGACCAGTGGCGCGCCGGCGCGGCTCACCGCCTGGTCCGGCGCGCGAGAGCCGGGCGTCGGGAGGTGCTCCAACAGCACCGCGTCGCCGCGGGGTCGAAGCTGGTCAGCCAGCCGGCGGTCAAGCGAGGTCCCCCAGGCGAGGAGCCCCAGCGTCGCGATCGACAGGCTGGCCGCCAGCGCCCACGGCGCCCAGGTGGCGGCCACGCGGCGCCGTCGCACCGTCGGCAGCCCGCCCCTCTCGTGTCCGACCCGCCGCCAGAGCCGCTGCCACTCGCGCTCGACCTCGGCCGCCGAGAGCGCCGGGACGTCCGGCGTCGTGTGCCCCGGGAAGGCGCGGAGCTCGAGCACCCGGCGGCTGCACTCGCGGCAGAGCGCCAGGTGGTCGCGCAGCCGCTCCGCCCCGGCCGTGTCGAGAGCGTCTTCGGCGTAGGCCATCAGCCGCTCCGCGCCGGGGTGCTCCCCCGCCTGCGAGCGAGCCTCCTCGGCCCACTTCCTGACTGCCGTCCCGAGAGGGTCGTTGCGCTCGTCCAAGGGTCTCTCCTCAGGCTCCTAGAGCCAATCCCCGAGCCGGGCCTTGAGCTGCTGCCGCCCCTGAAAAAGGTGCGCCTTGACGGCGCCGACCGAGATCCCGAGCACGTCGGCGATCTCGGTGTAGCCGAGCTCCTGATCGACCCGCATCGTCATGCAGCGCCGCATCTGCGGCGCCAGCTCCGCCATTGCTTCGTGCGCCAGGCGGGACCGCTCGTCCGCGAGCACGCCGTCGAGCGGGCTCGCCGCGTCGCCGTGCCGGACGCCGGGGGCGGCCGCCACCGCGAGCTGCCGCTCGGTCACCTCTTCGAGCGACAGCTCGGGGGCGTCCCGCTTGAGCGCCCGCCGGCCGCGGATGCGGTTCTGGGCCAGGTTGGTCATGATCTGGAAGAGCCAGGTCCTGAAGCTGGCGTCGCGCCGGAAGCCGTCGAGGCCCGACCAGACCTTGACGAACGTCTCCTGCGCCAGGTCGAGGCCCTCCTCGCGCGTGAAGCCGTAGCGCACGAAGAAGCAGAGGGCGCCGTAGTGGTAGGCCAGGAAGAGCCGGCGAAAGAGCTCTTCCCGATCACCGCCGGCCTGCCACTCGGCGGCGACGAGATCGCCGATCTGCTGCGGTTCCAACATGGGAGGTAACCGTTGATCTTATCGCACCACCGCGGCGGCGAGTCGCGGCGGGCGCAACGCCGCGCCCACCGCGAAGCTGAAGGGAGTGCTTACTTGCCGCTTTTCGCGGCCGCCGGCGGCTCGCGGTTGGCCTCGATCGAGATGTTGATCTTGACGTCGTCGCCGAGCATCGCGCCACTGGCGTCGAGGACACGGTTCCAGACGATCCCGTAGTCCTTCCGGTTGACCGTGAAGTTGGTCTCGAAGCCGGCCTTCTCGCCGCGCGGCGTGGCGATCGTGCCGAGCACCTCGACCGGCACGGTGACCCGCTTGGTGACGCCGTGGATCGTGAGATCGCCGGTCACCTCGAGCGTGTCGGCGTCCTTCGGCTTGACGCTGGTGCTCGAGAAGGTGAGGGTGGGGAACTTCTGGACCTCGAAGAAGTTGGCCGAGCGGAGGTCGTTGTCGCGATCGTCGTTGTTGGTGTCGATCGACGCCGACTGGATGGTGAACTCGACGCTCGAGTTGGCCGGCGCCTGCTTGTCGTACTTGACCGTGCCGTCGAAGTCCTTGAAGCGGCCCGGCACGTTGCTGACGAAGTGGCGGATGGTGAAGGCGACGCCGCTATGGTCCGGGTCCACCTTGTAGACGGCGATCTCGGCGGCGGCCAGCGCGGGCAGGGCGAACACCAGCGCCAGGGCGCAGATCAGGGTCTTTCGGTTCACGTTCTCACTCCTCATGGACAGGCCGCGAAGGCCAGGGTGTCGGTGATGGCGGGCGCCGGGCGCCCCGCCGGGTTGGTGTAACGCGCAGTGGCGCCCGTCATCGTATCGGTAACGACGAGCGTGTGCTCGACGGTGGTGGTCGCGGCGGCGAAGACCCAGACGTGGTCGTTCACCGCGCAGCCGTCGAGGACCTTCACCAGCAGCTCCCAGTTCTGCGGCCCGAAGAACCAGAAGAGACCGGAGTCGGCGGCGGCGCCGGGGACGACGCGCCCCTGCCCCGCCACGCCCTGGAAGTCGCGCCAGGCGACCTCCACGGCGTAGCGGCCGCCGTTCAGACAGAGGCGGGTGTCGCTCGGGACGCAGCCGCTGGCCGCCGGGTAACGCTGGGCGACCAGGAAGCGGAAGCCGTCGTCGAGGGAGGCGTCCGGCCAGGAGTTGTGGCCATAGCCCGGCTGGAGGTCGGCCTCCCAGGGCACGCCCAGCCGCTGCCACTGCGCGACCAGCGCGGCGTAGGAGCCGCCGGTGTAGTTGGGGTCCTGCGTGCCGTAGTACATGCGGATAGGGGCGGTATACGCGAGATCGGCGACGGCCGCGACGGGGTAGTCGCGCGCCCCCAGGCTGAACACACCGCTGAAGCGGGAGACGGTCGTGTAGGCGAGGAGGTAGGCGTAGGCGCCGCCGGCGGAGTGGCCGGCGACGGCGGTCCGCTGCGCGTCGATCGTCAGCTCCTCGCCGGCGAGGCGGAGGCTCTCGGCGACGGTGGTCGCGTCCTCGGCGGTCCCCCACCCGAAGCCTTCGGACTTGGGCAGGAGGGCGACGCACTTCGCGGCCTCGGCCGCGCCCTGGACGAACGAGCGGTAGGCGGTGGGAGACCCGCCGGAGCCGTGAAAGAAGAGGACCAGCGGCGCCGCGCCGGACTGATCGAGGCTCGCCGGCACGTAGCGGTCGGCGTACGAGCCGGTGGCCGGAATGGCGATCCGGTGCCAGCCGGGCGCGATGGGCGCGGCTGCCGCCACGGCGGGCGCGGCGAGGGCAGAGAGGAGCAGGACGAGCCGCATCTCACCCCCTAAAGCCGCAGCCGGGCGGCAGAATTTCCGGGTGCTAGAGTGCCGCGCCGCCATGCCGCTCGCGCTCCCGGACTGGATCGCCGTCGCCGGCGGTCGGTTCTGGATGGGCGGCGGGCCGCGGGCGGAGGAGAACCCGCGCCACGAGGTGCTGCTCTCCCCCTTCCGCCTGGCGCGCGCGCCGGTTGTGCGCGCCGACTACCAGCTCTTCCTCGACGCCACCGCTCGCGCGGCACCCCCGTTTTGGGGCGAGCCGGCGTTCGCCCACCCACGGATGCCGGCGGTCGGGCCCTCCTGGGAGGACGCCGTCGCCTTCTGCGCCTGGGCCGGCAAGCGCTGGGGGGAGCCGGTCCGGCTGCCGACCGAGGCCGAATGGGAGCACGCGGCGAAGGCCGGCCGCGAGGCGCTCTACCCCTGGGGTGACACGCCGCCCGAGGCGCTGCCCGACTACTCGAGACGTTGGCTCGAGGGGTCGGAGCCGGTGGACGCCTACCCCTCCCTCCACCCGCTCGGCTTCCTCGGCCTGGGCGAGAACGTCCATGAGTGGTGCGCCGACTGGTACGACGCCGGCTACTACGCTGTCTCGCCGCTCCAGGACCCGCCCGGCCCGGCGAGCGGACGGCGGCGCGCCTCCCGCGGCGGCGCCTGGCGTCACGCGGTCAAGGTGAGCCGCTGCGCCGCCCGCTCCTCCATCCCGCCGGCGGCGCGCTACAGCGACTACGGCTTCCGCCTGGCGGCCTCGGCCCCGGCCTGCCTACTGGACTGAGAGCGCGAGCTCGCGCGGCTTGACGTCGTCGAGGAGCGCCTCGCGGCGCAGGCGCCCGCCGGCGTCGTACTTTCCCTTCTCCCGCTGCTTGAGGAACTCGATGTAGCGGCGGAGGCCGGCGTCCTTGTCGCGGTGGGTGTAGCGGAGGAGCCCTTGGGTGATGCGGTAGGCGCGCCGGGCGCGGCTCTCTGCGGGCACGCCGTGAACGGCGCGGAAGGTGTCGAGCAGCTCGCGCTGCAGCACGCTCGGCGGCACCGCCTCGGGGTAGAAGACCAGGTAGTCGCCCGCGAAGTAGTCCCAGTCGTAGTGGATGAACTTCTCGTCGCCGTAGAGCTGGTGTTGGCCGCGCAGCTTCTGCTGGAAGGGGTACTCCATGAGCGGCTGGATCACCACCCGCTGGAGCCGCCGGTGGTAGCGCCGCCAGAAGTCGCGGATGAGCGCCAGCTCCCCCAGCGGGTCCGCGACGTCGCCGACCACGAAGCTGGCCACGATCTTGGTCTTGACGCCGAAGGTCTCCAGGCGCTCCATCGCGGCGTGGATCCCCTCGACCGTCGTCCCCTTGTCGAAGCCGTCGAGGCTCGCCTGCGACAGCGACTCGACGCCGAAGAAGACGTTGGCGATCCCCGCCTCGTCGAAGAGCCGCCAGAGCTCCTCGTCCTTGGTCGAGTCGACGCGGGTGAAGGCGCTGATCTTGCGGATCCCCGGCTTGGCGCGCGCCATCTGCCGCAGCAGCTCCTTGGTCTCGCCGCGGCGGATCGCCACGTCGTTGTCGTGGAACATGCCGTAAGGAAAGCCGGTCATGCCGTGGAAGCTCGCCAGGTCCACCAGCACGCTCCCC
>DASWHY010000514.1:0-2058 GCA_036397955.1 Thermoanaerobaculia bacterium
CCGCCCCGCAGGTCGACCTCCGCTTCCCCGACCCGCTGCTCGGCAGCCCGGTGATCGTGGACGCGCCGACCGGCGCCACCGTCGCCGCGGCGGGCAACCGGGTGGGGAACGGTTTCGTCGTCCGCCTCTACCAGCCCCGCCCGGTGACCCTCCTCCGCCTCGAGCGGATCGAGCAGGCCGAGCTCGAGGCGGTCAAGGAGAAGCTCACCGTCGCCGGCGAGCGGGAGGTCCCGGTCGAGGAGATCCTCCGCCGCCTCCAGGCCTTCGAGGACGCCCAGGCGCGCCGCCTCCAGCACTACCGCGCCGTCAACACCACCCACCTGCGCTTCCAGGTGGGCGCCAGCTCGCAGAGCTTCGAGGCGACGCTTCAGGGACCGTTCTTCTGGACCCCGGAGAGCGGCGCCGACTGGGTCTGGCAGGACCTCTTCGTCAACGGCGTCCGCTGGCGCGCCAAGACGATCCCCGAGATCCCGCTGGTGCAGCCGGAGAAGGCGGCGGCCATGCCGCTCGAGATCCACTTCACGCGCCAGTACCGCTACCGCCTGCGCGGCACGGAGAAGATCGACGGCCGCGACGCCTGGGTGGTGGACTTCGCCCCGACCGCCCTGGAGACCGGCGAGGGGGGCAAGCTCTACCAGGGGACCGTCTGGGTGGACAAGCAGCTCTCGTCGCGCCTGCGCACCCGCGCCGTGCAGGTGGGGCTCGAAGGCGAGGTCATCTCGAACGAGGAGACCCTCCACTACACGCCGATCGACGCCGCGGGGCAGCCGGCGCCCTGGGCGGCGGCCGGGACCTTCGTCCTGCCGCTGCGCATCGTGGCGCAGCAGATCCTCTCGGTGGTCAACGCGGCGACCGTCGTCGAGCGCGAGACCACCCTGACCGACGTCAAGATCAACGCCCCCGGCTTCGCGGAGGAGCGGCTGGCGGCCGCGGCGTCGGACCTGACGATGGTGCGCGATACGCCGCAGGGTCTGCGCTACCTGGTCAAGGACGAGGCGACCGGCGAGCGCGTGGTCAAGGAGGGCTTCGACAGCAACAAGCTCTTCCTCCTGGGCGGCGTCTTCTACGACGACGCCCTCGACTTCCCGCTGCCCCTGGCCGGCATCAACTACTTCTCCTTCGACTTCCGCGGCTCGGGCCAGCAGCTCAACGCCTTCTTCGGCGGCGCTCTCTTGACCGTCGACGTCGCCGAGCCGCGCCTCTTCGGCAGCCGCTTCGACGCCGGCGCCGACTTCTTCGCCCTGGCGGTGCCGCTAACCGACACCGTCTGGCGCGCCGACGACGAGGTGCACGAGGAGGAGGTCGAGACCCGCTCGGGTAACGTCGGCTTCAAGCTCGGCCGGCCGCTCGGGAACTTCGTCAAGCTCTCGACCGAGTACACGCTCGCGCACCACGACTACGGCACGACCGACAACACCGCCGCCGGCTTCGTCCCCCCCGGCAACCACCTGACCCACTCGCTGCAGCTCAACGGCCGCTTCGCCCGCGCCGGCTGGCGCGTCGGCCTCGAGGGGAGCCTGCACCGCCGCTCGGAGTGGGAGCCCTGGGGGCTGCCGGGCAACCCCGACTACTTCGCCGAAGCGCAGGACTACTCGCTCTGGGGGGCGACGCTGTCGAAGAACTGGTACCTGCCTTACTTCCAGAAGATCGGCGCCGAGGTGAACTACCTCGGCGGCTCCGACCTCGACCGCTTCTCGAAGTACGAGTTCGGCTTCTTCGGCGCCAGCCGCGTCCACGGCTACCAGAGCGACCGCGTGCGGGCGACGGAGGTCACCGCCGGGCACCTGTCCTACGGCTTCGAGATCGGCGAGGCCTTCCGGCTGGAGGCGGTGGCCGACGCGGCGCTCGCCACCGACGAAGACACCGGGCTCGACCAGGAGCTGTTGGCCGGCATCGGCGTCAACGGCACCTTCCTCGGCCCCTGGCAGACGGTCGTCAACCTCGACGTCGGCATCCCGGTCCAGGGGCCGGACGACGGCTTCGTCCTCTACGTCGTGTTCCTGAAGCTCTTCCGATGAGCGGCCGGCGCGAGGACGACGACGCGGACGCCGGCTGGGG
>DASWHY010000515.1:0-6741 GCA_036397955.1 Thermoanaerobaculia bacterium
GGAGGAGCTCCTCGTCGCGGTAGGAAACCTTCTGCGCCGACTCGCTGACGAGGAGCACCGCGGGGCGGGCGAGAAACCGGGGCGCCAACTCTTCGACGGCAGCGCGCGTCAGCCCGGCGCTCGGGCCGGGAGCAAGGTGGCGGCTCTCGCCGTTCGGCAGGGTGATCCGCACCCGCCGCGTCGCGGCGGTCGCCCCTCTGGAATCGAGAGCGATCCGGGCGAGAGCGGCGGCGGAGAGGTGCGCCTTCCGCCAGCGGCCGATTTCCCGCTCGAGCGCTCTCGCCGACAAACGCGGCGCAAGGACGGGCAAGACGCTGGCCGCGAGCGCGTAGCGCGGCTTCGGCGAAGTCGGCGGCACGCCGGGACGCTGGACCACGATCCCGAGCTCCACCAGCCGCCGCAAGGCCTCGTCGCGGATCGTCTCGCGCGAGTTCTCCCGGTACCAGCGGCCCGGCACGTCCTGGGGCCGGCGAGCGCTCTGGACGCGGCTGAGCCATTCCCGGCGCTCGGCAGGCGCGAGCCGGGCGGCCTGCAGATCGGACATGTCGATCACCGCCGTCGGGCGGATCCAGGTCTCGGTCCCCTCCAGCGCGTACCCGTAGAGCATCACGAAGAGCGCCCGCGCGGCGACGAGGCGCCGCACGTAGCGGTCCGGATCGAGCTGAGGAGGGACGAGGGCCTCGAGCCGGCGCAGCAGTTCCTCCGGCGCCGGCAGCTCGCCGTCAAGCCAGGCGGGGGTCCGGCCGGGCTCCATACGCCTCCGCGACGAGCTTTTCGATCGCCGCCTCGTTGCGAGGCTCGCGGCAGAGCTCCTCGATGCGCGCGAAGACCTCAGGGTCCGGAAGCGGCAGGGCATGGAGCTCGGTCGCCGAGACGGCAACCGACCCCGAGAGGCAGCGGAAGACTTCGTCGACGACCGCCGTGTTGAGGACGGCGGCGAGCGCCGCCGGCGAGACCCGCCCGCGTGACGTCGCCCGGAGGACGTTGACGTGGTTCTCGACCACGATGGCGCCCCATTGCGCGACAAACGCCTCCGGCACCGCGCAGGCGATCAGGCGCCGCCGCTGCTCCTTCGCCGTCGTCCGCTGCACCAGAACGCAGGGACGAGTCGTCAGCAGGTGGTCCTGCCCTTCCGGCACGGCGACGAAGCTGCGCTCGGCGCGAGCGCGGTAGTCGAACCGAAACTCGTTCGGCCGCACCGCCTCGGCCCAGATGAGCGGGTAGGTGCCCTGCTCGGGGCGGGAGCGCAGCTGACGCTTGACGCGGTTCCAGACGAGCGGCCCCGTCGACGCGCGGTAACCGAGTGTCTCGAGCCGGGTCGCTATGCGCGAGGCGTGCTCCACGAGGCGTGCCTGGGCCTGAGAGCGGGGGAGGAGCCAAGGGCTGCCGCGCAAGCTCCTGGCCAACGGAAAGGATCCGGCTCGGACGACGTCCAGGCTCCCGTTCTTCGGCTCGACGAGATGCACAGTCGTCGTCTGGGAAGGATTCCTTCCAAACACCGTGAGACACATTTCCTGCTGCACCGCCGGAAACACTCCCGTGCGGTCTGAGACGACGTCGATCACGAGCGGCGGAGCCTCGTCGAGAAGCAGAGCCCGCAGGCGCGAGTAGTACTGGCCGCCGAGGAACGAGGTCGGCGTGAGAAACGCTACGAGCCCCTGCGGCTTTCGCCAGCGGAGCGCCGCATCGAGAAAGACGCCATAGAGGTTCGCGTGGCCGTAGAGGGACCGGTCGAACAGAGCTCGCCGCTGCGGTGACAACGAGACCCGGCCGTACGGCGGATTGCCGACGACCAGATCGAAGCGCCGGGTGTCGTTCACGACGACCTGGAGCGCATCTCCGGTCTCTATCGGTACGCGCAAAGGCCGGCCTGCCTCCCGACTGACCGGGAGCGCGAGCAGGTCCAGAAACGCGCGTGTCATCCAGGCTGCAAAGCCGTCGATCTCGATGCCCGCCAAGTGACTCTCGACGTGCGCGAGGCGGTCGGCAGGAGAGAGCGCCTGGATGCGGTGGTGAGCCAGCATGCGTGCGGCGACAGGGACCAAGAAGGCGCCGCCTCCGCACGACGGGTCGAGGACGGTCGCCGTCGACCAGTCGACGCCCTCGCCGGCCGCAAGATCGAGAAGGCGCTCGGCGACCGTAGGCGGAGTGTAATAGGCGCCCCGGGCGGCGCGCGTCTCCTCGGGAAGGAGATCGGTGTAGAGGAGGCCGATGCAGTAGGAGGCCTCCAGGACGGAACGGCCGCCGAGCACGTCGGTTGCACGTCGAACGCGCTCGCGGAGCTGGAGAGAGGCGCTTACGGCTTCCGCCCGCCCCACCGGGAAGGCCCGACTGCGGCTACCGGTCTGTTGATGCCAGTAGGCGCGCACGAGAAGACCCGTAACGGCCTGCGCGACGGCTTCCCGTCCGGCCGAGCCGGGCCACTGTTCGGCCGCTTCGAGCAACGCTGCGTGATGGGGAAGCCAACGCCCCTCCTCCGGGACGGCGGCTTCCCCGGCCTTCGGGGATTGCGCAAGCTCCGCTCTCTTCATCGGCTGCGCCGCAGTTATACCGGATATCAGGACGAGTTGCTCCCCGGCCTGAAGCACCCTGGGAAAGGAATCCGCCTTCCTGGACAAGCCCGTGGCCTCCTGCGGGGAGAAGACGGAAATCGGAGGCGGTATCCCGCATTTGCCTGCGCACGAGCCCTAATCACCCTGCACTGCCACCCTCCACCGCCCCGCGCCCCCGCCGCGGCGCGGTCCAATCGACGCGCCGGGTCAGGTACATGACGAGGGCCAGGATCAGGAAGAGCCCGACTGAGCCCAGCAGCAGGCTCCGGTCCTCGGCGCGGAGCAGGCACCAGAGGTAGCCGTAGAGCACCGCCAGCACCCCGGCCACGAGCATTCCCCGCCGCCAGCCGCGCAGGGCCGCCGCGCCGTAGGCGCCGATCAGGAAGACCGTTGCGGCGGCGGCCGCCGCGTAAGCGGCGCCGAAGGGCAGCACCTCCGACAGCGACAGCAGCAGCAGGTAGAAGATGCAGAGCGCGAAGCCGACGAGCAGGTACTGCACGGCGTGGACCGCGAACGGGTTGAAGGTCTCGCAGAGGAAGAAGGCGAGGAAGGTGAGGGCGACGAAGAGCAGCCCGTACTTGAGCGAGCGCTCGGTCTGCTGGTAGCCGTCGGCGGGCAGGAAGAGCTCGACGCCGAAGGCCGAAGCGTCGATGGCGCTCGCGGGCGCGAGGCTCTCGGCGTCGCCCGCGCGCCACTGCTGCGGGTAGCTGCGGCCGAACCAGGAGACCCGCCAGACGGCGTCGAAGCCGCGGTCGCTGACGCTGCGCGTCTCCGGCAGGAAGGCGCCGGCGAAGCTCGGGTGGGGCCAGCTCGAGCGCAGCCGCACGACGGTCTCCTTGCCGAAGGGGAGCACCGAGAGCCGGCCGCTGCCGTTGAGCCCGAGGGCGAGGGAGAAGGGGATCGCGGCGCCCGCGGCGCTCTCCCTGAGGTCCGGCACCACGGTGCGCACCCCGGACTTCCAGAGCCCGGCGTCGCCGCTCCCGGGCTCGAGCGGCAGCTCGCGCTCGCCCCAGCGCAGGACCAGCCCCTGGCGGATGCCGCGCGGGTCGGGCACGCCGACCGACACCGCCGCCTTCTCCCACAGCACGTCCGGCGCCGCGACCTCCCAGCCCGCGAGGTCCGGGCGCCGGAAGGCGCCGGCGAGGCCCAGCTCGGCGCGGTAGACCACGGTCTCGAAGATGCCGCGCCGCCGCCGCTCGGGGCGCAGCTCCCCCTCGACGCGCAGCCGCTCGGGCAGGAAGTGGGCGAGCTGAATCGACTCCACCGTCTTGCCTTCGGAGTCCCGCCAGCGCACCCGGTAGGGGACCGTCAGCAGGGGGCCGCCGAGGGTCTGCTCGCCCCCCCAGGAGGCCGCCACCTCGGCGGCGGCGGTGGCACTCCGCCCCTGCCGCTCGGCGACCAGCGAGCGCACCATCGCCAGCGGGATGAGCAGCAGCAGGATCAGGAACCCGATCGTCAGCAGCTTGACCGCCAGCGAATCACCGAACCGGCGCTTCACGGGGAGGGCCTCTTCGAACATGGGTCGTCTCCTTTCGTCGTCAAGGGCGAGGAGAGCGCGCGCCGCGGGCGCGAGGAGGGAGGCGCCGCGGCGGGAGGGCGCAAGATTGTGGCGGCGGTGTGGCGGCGGGCGGGGGCCCGGCGCCTTGCGCTAGATTGCCGGCGTGACCGCGCCCGCCCCGCTCATCGCCGTCGTCGACGACGAGCCCGACCTGCGCGAGACGGTGGGCTACGCCCTCCGCCGCGAAGGCTTCCGCGTCGAGCTCCACGCCGACGGCCTGGCCGCCTGGGAGGTCTTCGCGCGCGGCCTGCCGGACGTCGCGGTGCTCGACATCCTGCTGCCGCGGCTCGACGGGCGCGAGCTCTGCCGCCGCCTGCGCACCCTCTCCGAGCGGCTACCGATCCTCTTCCTGACCTCGCGCGACGAGGAGTTCGACCGCGTGCTCGGCCTCGAGCTGGGGGCCGACGACTACCTCTGCAAGCCGTTCTCGATGCGCGAGCTGGTGGCGCGCATCCGCGTCCTGCTGCGGCGGGCGGCGCTGCGCGACGAGCCGGCGGGCGGGGCGGAGGAGCGGGTGCTGCGGCTGGGGAGCCTGGAGCTCGACCTCCGCCGCTACCAGGCGCGCTGGGGGGAGCAGCCGCTGCGGCTCACGGTCACCGAGTTCCGCCTGCTGCACGCGCTCGCCCGCCACCCCGGGCACGTCAAGACGCGCGCCCAGCTCCTCGCCGAGGCCTACCCGCACGACGCCTACGCCAGCGACCGCACGATCGACAGTCACGTCAAGCGGCTGCGGCGGAAGCTCGGCGAGGTGGACGCCGGCTTCGGCGGCATCGAGACCGTCTACGGCCTCGGCTACCGCTGGCGGCAGGACTGAGGGGCGCGTGCGCGGACCCCGCCACTACCGCCCGCCGCTGGCGCGGATCTCGGTCCGCCTGCTGCTGCTCAATCTCCTGCTCGTCTTCCTGCCGGTCGCCGGCTCGCTCTACCTCCAGACCTACGAGCGCCAATTGCTGGTGGGGCAGGAGCGGGGGATGGTGCAGCAGGGGCGGGTCCTGGCGGCGGCGCTGGGGGAGCGCGGCGAGCTGGCCCCCGAGGAGACGCAGGCGGCGCTGGCGCGGCTCCGCCGCCGCGTGGATGCGCGGCTGCGGGTGGTCGACCGGCGCGGCGACGTGATCGGCGACACCTCCGCCGCCGGCCCGCGCGCGGCCGAGGAGTCGGTGGGCTCGCCGCCCTCGCCCGCGCGCTCGGACCCGCTCTACCGCGTGGGTGCCGCCCTCTACCGCCTGCGCCAGCGGCTCGCGGGAGCGCGCCCGGACGCCGCCGCCTACGACTGGCGTCCGCCGCCGGCCTGGCCGGAGCCGGCGGTGCGCGCCGCCCTCGCCGGCCGCTACGGCGCCCTGACGCGCGCCACCGGCGACGGCCGCTCGCAGACCCTGCACAGCGCCATCCCCGTGCGCAGCGGCGGCGCGGTGGTCGGCGCGGTCCTCGTCTCGCAGTCCACCTGGCGGATCCTGGGCGCGCTCGACCAGGTGCGCCTCGGCATCCTCCGCGTGTTCCTCGCCTCCGTCGCCGCGGCGGCCGTCCTCACCCTGCTCTTCGCCACCACGATCGCCCGCCCGCTGGAGCGCCTGCGCGACGAGGCCGACGCCCTGGTGGACCGCCGCGGACGGCTGCGCGGCCGCTTCCGCGGCTCGCGGCGGCGCGACGAGATCGGCGACCTGGCGCGCGCCTTGGAGCAGCTCACGCGGCAGATCGAGGGGCACCTCGGCTCGGTCGAAGCCTTCGCCGCCGATCTCTCGCACGAGCTCAAGAACCCGCTCGCCGCGGTGCGCGGCGCCGCCGAGCTGCTCGCCGAGGTCGAGACGCCGGAGGAGCGGGCGCGCTTCGTCGCCGTCGTGCAGCGCGAGGTGGCGCGGATGGAGCGGCTCCTCTCCGGCGTGCGCGAGATCGGCTGGATCGACGCCCGCCTCGACTCCGAGCCGACCGGCGCGGTGCCGCTCCACGAGCTCCTGCCCGGCCTGGTCGAGAGCTGGCGGGCGCGGGCGCCGCGCGGCGTCGCGATCGAGCTGGCGCTGCCGCCGGGGCCGGTCGAGGTGCGCGGCGCGCCGGAGCGGGTGACGCAGGTCTTCGAGAACCTGCTCGACAACGCGGTCGAGCTCTCGCCCCCCGGCGGCCGTGTCGCGGTCGCGCTGGCGGTCGCCGGCGGCGCCGGCGTCGCCACGGTCATGGACGAGGGCCCCGGCGTGCCGCCCGAGCACCTGCCGCGGGTCTTCGACCGCTTCTTCACCTGGCGCCCCGGCGAGCCCGGAGCCCGCGACGGCCACAGCGGCCTCGGCCTCGCCATCGTCAAGGCGATCGTCGAGGGCTACGGCGGCACGGTCGCGATCCGCAACCGCCCCGAAGGCGGCGCCGCGGTCGAGGTGCGCCTCCCCCTCTGCTAGCCTGCGCCGCCATGCCGCCGGTCGCGACGATCGAGCTGCGAGAAGTCCGCCTGCCGCTGAAGGAGCCGTTCCGCATCTCGTCGGGGGTGGAGCACGAGCGGCGGATCCTCCTGGTGCGGGTGGTGGACGGCGACGGCGCCGCGGGCTGGGGGGAGTGCACCGCCGGCGAGCGGCCGAACTACGGGCCGGAGACCGCCGATACCGCCTGGCTGGCGCTGCGCGAGTGGGTGGCGCCGCGCATCCTCGGGCG
>DASWHY010000516.1:0-23166 GCA_036397955.1 Thermoanaerobaculia bacterium
CTCGGCCTCGGCGTCGCCCACGGCGAGGTGGCCGGCCGCCCGCGCACGGTTTGGGTGGCGGTCCTGCTGCGCCGTTAGGACCGTGCCTCAGGGCACCGGCAGCGGCGGCAGCGGCGGCAGCGGCTGGCCGGAGACGGCCTGCGAGACCGCGATCGCCTGCGCGAAGACGACGGCGGCGAGGAGCGTCGCGCCGGCGAGCGCCGGAACGCGGAGGCGCCGCGGCAGGAACGGCGCGGCGGCGAAGAGCAGCGCCGCCGCGGCCTGGGTGAAGACGCCTCCCGCCGACCAGAGCGGACCGCTCACTTCGCGCGGCAGGAGCCAGGTATAGAACGCGACCGCCGTGGCCGCGGCGAGAGCGGCGAGCGGGCGGCGCGGCACCGCGATCTCGCCCGCGCCGAGCGCGACGAGCAGGCGCGCGGCCGCGGCGACCGCCACCGCGGCGAGACCGTCGGCCGGCCCCTCTCCCACCCGCAGCAGCTCACCGGCCCAGCAGGCGGCGGCGAGGAGCGCCGCGCCGAAGACGCCCTGGATGCGCCAGGCCGCCGGCGGCAGCCGCCGCCAGCCGAGGAGCGCGAGGAGGTCCACCGCCGCCAGCGCCGGGAGGAGCACCGCGAGCGCCCGCCCGCCGCGCCCGCCGAGGAGCGGCAGGAGGCCGGCGGCGAGAGCGGCGTCGGGGTGGAGGCGGGCATGGAGCAGCGCGGCGAGCGCGCCGGCGAGAAGCAGCGGCAGTCCGAGCAGGCGCCAGCGCCCGCGCGCCGCCGGATCGCCGGCCGCCCGCCAGGGCGCGACGGCGTGCACGCCGAGCGCCGCCAGGAGGAGGGCGAGAAGGAGGGGGTCGAGGACGCTCAAGCCCGTCGCCAGCCTTCTCCCGTCCAGGTCCCCACCCGTTCCACCCGCTCCCCGGGCGGCAAGCGCGCCAGCAACTCGGCCACGCTCGCGCCGTCGGGCGGCACCGGCAGCTCCGGCGCGATCGCCGCCAGCGGCGCCAGCGCGAAGCGCCGCTCGCGCAGGCGCGGATGGGGGAGGACGAGCTCGGGGGAGGCGCAGAGCGCGGCGCCGCAGAGGAGCAGATCGACGTCGAGCGGCCGCGCGGCGTGGCGCGGTCCGGGACGCCGGCCGGCGGCGCGCTCGAGCGCCTTGGCGACCGCCAGGAGCGCGGCGGGCGGCAGGGCGGTGCGGGCGAGGACGGCGGTGTTGAGGAAGTCGGGTTGCGCGGGGGCGCCGGCGGAGACGACGGCGGCGGTGCGGTAGAGCGGGGCGACGGTCAGCGGTCCGAGCGTCGCGGCGAGGCGGGCGAGGGCGCGGCGGAGGGTCTCTTCGACCGGCCCCTCGTTACCTCCCAGCCCGAAGGCGACGAGGCCGGCGTCGCCCTCCGGCTCCTCACGCCTCGTCGTCGGCCTCCTCCTCCTCCGCCTCTTCGACGACGGGCGTGCCGAGGTCGGCCCCTTCGAGCTCGGCTTCGAGGACCTCCATCGTCTCGGTGCTCTCCTCCTCCTCCTCGACCGGGACGCGCACCACCTCCACCTTCTTCTTCCGCCGCGCCGCCTGGGTGGCGGCCGCCGACTCCTGGTGCGCCGCGTCCTTCTGGTCGGTGCCGCACTTCGGGCAGAGGGCGCTCGACTTGCCCAGGTCGTAGAACTTGGTGCCGCAACGGAAGCACTCGAATTTGTTTCCCAGCTTGAGCTCAGCCATCGCCATCACTGCCCTCCGGTTCGGCGAAAATCGGTCGGCGAAGGTAACACCCGCCCCCTGGGCTGTCAACGCGCGGCGCCCTGCGGTACGATGCGCGCTCCACCCGCCGGAGCCCCCACGCCATGAGACGTCTCCACTCGCTGTCTTCCGCCCCCGCTCTGGCGCTGCTCGCGCTGCTCGCAGCGGTGTCGCCCGCCGCGGCGCAGGGCGGGAAGCAGCCCCCCGATCCGCGCGCCCCCGGGCTCCCGGCGGACCAGCGCCTCAAGACGCTGATCGACCGCGTGAAGCTCGAGCAGAAGAAGCTGCGCACCCTCGAGGCGCGCTTCGTCCAGCGGCAGGAGAGCTCGATGCTCCTCCAACCCGAGGAATCGCAGGGGACCTTCTCCTACTCCGCGCCCGACCGGGTGCGTTGGGAGTACACGGTGCCGAACCCGATCTCGATCGTCATCCAGGGCGACCAGATGACGACCTGGTACCGCGACCTCAACCGCGCCGACAAGCTGAAGATCGGCCGCTACTCGAACCGGGTCTTCGAGTACCTCGGCGCCAAGGGCTCGATGGAGCAGCTCAAGGAGTACTTCACCGTCTACCTCCACACCCCGGGCAAGCGCGGCAACCCCTTCAAGCTCCGTCTGGACCCGCGCTTCGCGCGCATCAAGAAGCGCATCAAGCAGATGGAGATCTGGATCGACGACTCCACCTACCTGCCGGTGCGGCTGCGCTACGTCGAGGCCGACGGCGACGTCACCGAGTACGAGTTCCGCGACGTCAAGGTCAACGCCCAGATCCCGCCCGAGCGCTTCGTGCTCAAGCTGCCCAAGGGGGTGCAGGTGCGGACGATCGAAGTGGGGCGGGAGTCCAAAGGGTGACCGCGCAGCGGTCATCCTGAGCGTTAGCGAAGGACCTGGGTGGGGGAGGGTTCCTTCGAGGTCCTCGCCACCTGCGGCGCGGCGCGCCGCGGGCGCCTGACCACCGCGCACGGCGTGGTGGAGACCCCCGCCTTCATGCCGGTGTGCACCCTCGGGGCGGTCAAGGGGGTGGCGCCGCAGGAGCTGGAAGCCGCCGGCGCCGAGGTCCTCCTCGCCAACCTCTACCACCTCGCCCTCCGTCCCGGCGTCGAGACGATCGAGCGCCTGGGCGGCCTCCACGCCTTCTGCGGCTGGGAGCGCCCGATCCTGACCGACAGCGGCGGCTATCAGGTCTTCAGCCTCGCCGCCCTGCGCCAGGTGGACGCGGACGGCGTCACCTTCCGCAGCCACCTCGACGGCGCGCTCGTCCGCTTCACCCCCGAGGGCGTGGTCGAGCTGCAGGACCGCCTCGGCGTGGACGTGGCGATGGCGCTCGACGAGTGCCCGCCCTGGCCGGTCGAGCGCGAGCTGGCCGACGGCGCCTGGCGGCGCACCCTGGCCTGGGCGCGGCGGGCGCGGGAGGCGCCGCGGCGGGGGAGCGGCGCGCTCTTCGGCATCGTCCAGGGGAGCGTCTTCCGCGACCTGCGCGAGCGCGCGGCGGTGGAGCTTGCGGCGCTCGACTTCGCGGGCTACGCGATCGGCGGCGTCGCGGTCGGCGAGCCGGCCGCCGAGCGGCGGGCGGTCGTCGAGTGGACAGCGCCGCTCCTGCCCGCCGGCAAGCCGCGCTACCTGATGGGCGTCGGCTACCCCGAGGACATCCGCCACGCCGTCGCCCAGGGGGTGGACCTCTTCGACTGCGTGCTGCCGGCGCGCAACGCCCGCCACGGCGTCCTCTTCACGCGCGAGGGGCCGCTCAAGATCGGCAACGCTGGCTTCCGCGACGACCCGCGCCCCCCCGATCCCGGCTGCGGCTGCCCGACCTGCGCGCGGGTCTCGCGCGCCTTCCTCCACCACCTGACGCGCGCCGGCGAGCTGACCGCGGCGGTCCTCTCGACCCTCCACAACCTGCGCTTTTACCTTGACTTTATGCGGGACCTCCGGCAGGCTATCGCGCTGGCCGACCGGTCGCTGCTCCTCCCCTCTGAATCAGGGACTTACGGTTCGCCGCACCCGGTGGGAGCGTCTCGATGAACGTATACGACCTGCTCGTTTCCCCCTTGGCCTTCCAGGGGTCGCCCCCGGCGCAGAGCCCTTGGTTGGGCCTGGTGCCGATGATCGCGATCTTCGCGATCTTCTACCTCCTGCTGGTGGCGCCGATGCGCAAGAAGCAGCGCGCGCTGCAGCAGACCGTCGAGGCGCTGAAGCGGGGGGACAAGGTCGTCACCAACGGCGGCATCTACGGCGAGATCGCCGGCATCGAGGGCAACGTCATCCTGCTCAAGGTGGCCGACAACGTCCGCCTGCGGGTGGCGAAGTCGGCGATCGCCGGCCTCGAGGAGCGTAAGGAAGAGGTGAGCTCATGAACCGCAGTCTCGTCTGGCGCGGCGCGCTGATCCTGGCGGTCGTCGCCGCGTCGATCTTCGCGGTCTATCCGCCCAAAGAGAAGATCAGCCTGGGCCTCGACCTGCGCGGCGGCATGCACCTGGTGCTCCAGGTCAAGACCGAGGACGCCCTGCGCGCCGAGACCGACGGCGACATGGAGCGGCTCGTCCAGCAGGCCGCCGAGGATGGTCTGACCGCCCTCGCCACCCAGCGCACCGGCGACGACCGCTTCGCGGTGCGCGGCGCGCCGCCGACTTCCGACGCGGTCATCGCCAAGCTCGCCGTCGACTTCCTTCCCGGCTGGAGCTGGCAGCGGCAGGGTGACCGGCTGGTCTTCGCCATGACCCCCGAGAACCGCGCCGCGATCCGCCGGCTGGCGGTGACCCAGGCCAAGACGACCATCGACAACCGCATCAACCAGTTCGGCGTCGCCGAACCGGTGATCGCCGAGATCGGCAACGAGCGCATCCTGGTGCAGCTCCCCGGCGTCGACGACCCCGACCGCGTGCGCCGCCTGATCAAGAACACCGCCTTCCTCGAGTTCCGCCTGACCGAGCTGCCGCGCGAAGGGGGCGGCGGCTTCGACAGCCGCGAGGCGATCCTCGCCCAGCTCGGCGGCCGCCTGCCGGAGAACCTGGAGATCCTGCCGCGCGACGAGCGCGACGAGCAGGGGCGCCTGACGGGCCAGCGCTACTACGCGGTGCGCAAGCAGCGGGTCATCACCGGCCGCGATTTGAAGAACGCCCGCCCGGGCCTCGGCCAGATGAACGAGCCGGTGGTCAACTTCACCGTCTCGGCCAGCGGCTCCGAGCTCTTCGGCCGCGCCACCGGCGACAACATCGGCCGCGGCCTGGCCATCATCCTCGACGGCAAGGTGGTCTCGGCGCCGGTCATCAACGCCCGCATCACCGACAGCGGCATCATCGAGGGCGGCTTCACCCAGAAGGAGGTCGAGGACCTCTCGACGGTGCTGCGCTCGGGCGCCCTGCCGGCCGGCATCGTCACCCTGGAGGAGCGCACCGTCGGCCCGTCGCTCGGCCGCGACGCCATCGAGAAGGGGCTCAAGGCCGGCTTGATCGGCACCGTCCTGGTCGTCCTCTACATCCTCGTCGTCTACAACCTCTCGGGCGTCAACGCGGTGCTGGCGCTGGCGCTCAACGTGCTCCTCGTCTTCGGCGGCCTGGGCTTCTTCGGCGGCACGCTGACGCTCCCCGGCATCGCCGGCATCATCCTGACGATCGGCATGGCGGTGGACGCCAACGTGCTCATCTTCGAGCGCATCCGCGAGGAGCTGCGGGCCGGGCGGA
Organism: Thermoanaerobaculia bacterium; assembly: GCA_036397955.1. Classification (GTDB taxonomy): domain Bacteria; phylum Acidobacteriota; class Thermoanaerobaculia; order Multivoradales; family UBA5704; genus DASUNQ01. The sequence continues at coordinate 5,390 of DASWHY010000516.1, forward strand.
CGGTCAAGTCGGCGATCCAGCTCGGCTTCGAGAAGGCGCTGTCGTCGATCGTCGACTCGAACCTGACGACGCTCATCGCCGCCCTCTTCCTCTTCCAGTTCGGCACCGGCCCGATCCGCGGCTTCGCGGTCACCGTGTCGATCGGCATCCTGGCCTCGATGTTCACCGCCATCGTCGTCAGCCGCTGGATGTTCGACCTCATCCTCGCCCGCCGCCACGGCCTGCAGAAGCTGTCCATCTAGGAGCCGACGATGGAGTTCCTCCGCGACACCAACTACGACTTCATGAAGTACCGGAAGTTCTGGGTGTGGGTCTCCCTGCTCCTGGTGGCGTTCGGGATCTTCTCGATCTTCGTCCACGGCCAGCTCAACATCGGCATCGACTTCGCCGGCGGCACGCAGATGAACCTCAAGTTCCGCCAGAGCCCCGACGTCGACCGCCTGCGCGCGGTGCTGGCGACGACCGGGCTGGGCGAGGTGCAGGTCCAGGGCTTCGGCGAGGAGGAGGACAACGAGGTCATCCTCAGGACCCCGGTCCTCGAGGGGACCGAGGAGGGGAGCCGCGAGCGGGTGGTGGCCGCCCTCACCCGCGAGTTCAGCCCGGAAGCGGCGGGCAAGCCCGACCTCAACGCGATCGGCGTCGAGCGCCTCACCCGGCTCCTCGCCGCGCGCAACCCGGACGGCGTCGCGGCCGGGGCGGCGCGGGCGCACTACGCGGGGGTGGCGCGGAAGATCATCGAGGTGCGGCGCGAGCGCGGCCTCTTCGCCTCGTGGGAGGAGGTGGCGCGCGTCCCCGGCGTCTCCCCGCGCGCCGCGGCGGCGCTGCGCGCGGCCGCGGCGCTCGGCGAGTACGCGGTCCTCGGGGTGGAGAACGTCGGGCCGCAGATCGGCGAGGAGCTGCGCCAGAAGGGCTTCCTGGCGGTCGCCCTCTCGCTGCTCGGCATGCTGGTCTACATCTGGTTCCGCTTCGAGCTCCGCTTCGGGGTCGGGGCGCTGATGGGCTGCATTCACGACGTGCTGGTGACGCTCGGCCTCTACGCCCTGGCCGGCTTCGAGTTCAACCTGACGACGATCGCCGCCTTCCTGACCCTCGTCGGCTACTCGGTCAACGACACGGTGGTCATCTTCGACCGCATCCGCGAGAACATGCGGAAGAACCGGCGCGAGCCGCTGATCCAGATCATGAACCGGAGCATCAACGAGACCCTGTCGCGGACGATCCTGACCGGCGGCTCGACGCTCCTCGCCGTGGGCTCGCTGCTGGTCTGGGGGGGCGACGTCATCCGCGGCTTCGCCTTCGTCATGTTCGTCGGTATCCTGGTCGGGACCTACTCCTCGATCTACGTCGCCAGCCCCTTCGCGCTGCTCTGGGAGCAGATCTTCGGCCGCGAGGCGCGCACCCGCCGCGCCTCGCCGCCGCCCCGCGACCGCCGCGCGGCCCTATAATCGGGTTTCCCCCGCCGAGGGCCTCCCGCCGGGGGGCCCGCCATGGCCGCCGGCAAGAACCTCGCGACGAAGAGCGTCCCCCCGCCGGTGCAGCCGCGCCCGCGCGTCCGCTTCGAGGACGTGCTCACCCGCCTCGAGGCCAACGAGCGGACGGTGGACGTCCCCTTCCTGCGCGCGGTCTACGACTTCTCGGCGGAGATGCACAAGGACCAGCTCCGGCAGTCCGGCGAGCCCTACCTGACCCACCCCCTGCAGGTCGCCTTCCTCCTCGCCGACCTCAAGTTCGACCAGACCTGCGTCGCCGTCGGGCTCCTCCACGACGTCTTGGAGGACACCCTCACCACCCGCGAGGTGCTGGAGTCCACCTTCGGGCCCGAGCTCACCGAGCTGGTCGACGCGGTGACCAAGATCGGCCGCCACGCCTACGTGCGGCACGACGAGGCGCAGGCCGAGACCTTCCGCAAGATGATCCTGGCCTCGGCCAAGGACATCCGGGTGATCGTCGTCAAGCTCGCCGACCGCCTGCACAACATGCAGACGCTCCACCACCTGGCGCCCGAGGCGCGGCGGCGGATCTCCCGCGAGACGCTCGAGATCTACGCCCCCATCGCCCACCGCCTGGGGATGGCGCGGGTCAAGGGGGACCTCGAGGACCTCGCCTTCTACCACCTCTACCCGCACCAGTTCGCCGAGGTGCACAGCAAGATCGCCGAGAAGCTCAAGCTCGGCCAGCAGGCCACCCAGCGCATCCGCGACCGGCTGGCCGAGACCCTGGGCACGAACGGCATCGAGGCCGAGATCAGCTTCCGGGTCAAGCGCTACTACTCGATCTACGAGAAGCTGCGCCGGCAGGGGATCGACATCTCGCAGCTCTACGACTACCTCGCCTTCCGCATCGTCACCCCGAGCCTCAAAGACACCTACGCCGCGCTCGGCATCGTCCACGGCGGGTGGCGGCCCATCCCCGGGCGCTTCAAGGACTACATCGCGATGCCCAAGCCGAACCTCTACCAGTCGCTGCACACGACGGTGGTGGACGAGCGCGGGCAGCCCTTCGAGGTGCAAATCCGCACCCTCGAGATGGACCTCTTCGCCGAGGAGGGGATCGCCGCCCACTGGCGCTACAAGGAGGGGAAGGTCGAGCCCGCCGAGAGCGACCCCAACATCCTCTGGCTGCGCCAGCTCCTGGAGTGGCAGAAGGAGGTGCAGGACCCGCGCACCTTCCTCGCCACCTTGAAGATCGACCTCTACCCCGACGAGGTCTACGCCTTCACCCCCAAGGGGGAGGTCCTCTCCTTCCCCCGCGGCGCCACCCCGCTCGACTTCGCCTACAAGGTGCACACCGAGCTCGGGCACCACTGCGCCGGGGCGCGGGTCAACGCCAAGCTCGTGCCGCTGCGCACCCCGCTGTCGAACGGCGACCTCGTCGAGATCATCACCAACCCCTCCCGCAACCCCTCCCGCGACTGGCTCAACTTCGTCGCCACCTCGCGCGCCAAGAGCAAGATCCGGCAGTGGCTCAACACTCAGCAGAAGGAGGGGGCGGTCGAGATCGGGCGGCGGGTCTTCGAGAAGGAGCTCAAGAAGTACGGCCTCAGCCCCCGCCGGGTGCTGGACACCCCGGAGATGGTCAAGTACCTCAGAGACGAGGGCTTGAGCCGGTTGGACGACCTCTACGGGCGGCTCGGCTTCGGCAAGCTGGAGCCGCGGCAGGTACTGGCGCGGGTGGTGGGGGAGGAGCGGCTGGGGGAGCCGTCCGCGGCGGCGAAGCCGGGGCTGCTGCGGCAGGCGGTCTCGCGCATCCTCCCCTTCGGCGGCGACGGCCCGATCACGGTCAAGGGGCAAGGGGACATGCTGGCCTACCTCGCCAAGTGCTGCAACCCGCTGCCGGGCGAGGAGATCGTCGGCTACGTCACCCGCGGCCGCGGCGTCTCGGTGCACTCGCTCGACTGCCGCAACGTCAAGAACCTGCTCTACAACCCCGAGCGCGAGATCGAGGTGCAGTGGGCGAAGCAGAAGGACGACGTCTACCAGATCGCGCTGACCATCGAGACCGCCGACCAGCCGGGGATGCTCGCCCGCCTGACCGAGGCCATCGCCAAGGCCGACAGCAACATCACCCAGATCGAGGCCGACACCCGCGAGACCGGCCGCGGCCAGATCCAGGTCGTCGTCGAGCTGCGCAACCGCAAGCACCTCGACAAGCTCATCCGCGAGCTCCGCGCCGTCGCCGGCGTCCTCCGCGTCGACCGCCGCATGACCGGCGGCACGACGCGGGCGGAGGCGTTCAACTAGGGGCGCCCTCCTGGACTGCAAAGAAGGAGGTCCGAAATTCCGTCTTCCTCTCCGAGGAGGACGGAGCGCGTGGACCGAAAGGATCTCCTGGAGCGGCTGCGTAGGGGACATCACGAGAACGTCGGCTTTGCGGATTTCTGCCGGCTGGTCGAAGCTTGCGGGTTCCGGTTGCTCCGGATCGAGGGGAGTCACCGCGCCTACAAGCATCCGAGCGTGCCGCGCATCCTCAACCTGCAGCCGCGGCGCGGGCAGGCCAAGGGCTACCAGGTTCGGCAGTTCGTGGATTTCGTCGAGCAGTACAATCTGAGCATGGAGAGCGACAGATGAAGGACTATCACGTCAATCTCTTCTGGAGCGACGACGACGACTGCTACGTCGCCGACATCCCCGATCTCTTCGCGTGCTCGGCCTTCGGCGACACTGCGGAGGAGGCGCTCCACGAGGTGCAGATCGCGAAGCACAACTGGCTCGAGGCCGCCCGGGAGTCCGGGATCCCCATTCCTGAGCCGAGGTACCGCGCGCCGGCTACCGTCGTCGCACGCTGACCGGCCGAGGCTAACGATGGCAATCCTCGCGGTGTTGCTGCTAACTAACCGCTGTGGCGGCGCAAGCTCAGTCAGGCGGTGTGCAGGTCGACAAGCCGCCGGCGGATGAGACTCGCGTTGGAGTCACCGGCGCGGCTGACGACTCGTCTTGGCGATCTTTCTGGCCCTGGAGACTTCTGGCAGACGCGAGAGTTCGGCGCGATCTCGGTCGATGGCGTGCGCATGATGCCGATTCAGATTTGGGAGAAGCAGGACAGGAAGGGGGAGTTCGCCTGCGCCTCCGCGCCTACGCCACGCTCGAGCCAGGCGACGACAAGGACATACACCTGCGATGGGAGTTCATGGAGGACGAAGAGGTAGTGGTTGACAAGCTCCTGCCTTAGCGGTCATCGGAGCTCCACTCCAAGCAGGCTAGGCCCGCGACGCGCTGGAACTTGCGGGCATTCGCGGTGATCAGAGTCGCTCCCAGGCGGCGGGCATGGGCGGCGATGAGGAGATCGAGTGGACCGATGACAGCACCCCGCCTCTCGAGATCCACACGCAAATCGCCGTAGTGTCCGGCGCTCTCGACGTCCCAGGGCGCGACCTCGAAAAGATCGGTGAAGGCGTCGACGGCCTTACGCTGCACCGCCGGGCGGGCGGAACGCCGGATGCCGACCTCGAGCTCCGCCAAGGTGATCACGGAGAGCACGCAGTCCGAGGCTTCGGGTAGGCGCCTGCTCGCGATGCGGCCGCGCAGCAGCTCCACGCAGACCGAGGTCTCCAGCATGAACCGCATCGCGGCCTCTACTCGAGCCTCAGGTCCCGGATCTGCGGCTCGAGCGGCTGCTCGCGATCGGGGAAGTCCGCCGCCTCGGGGAAGTTCTCGCGCATGAACCGAGCGACGTCCGCGAGCGTCTTGAGTCGCGGTTTCGGCTTCGGTCGCAAGACCACCTCGCCGCCGCGCCGTTCGATCTCCACCTCAGACCCCTCGAAGCGGAACTCCTTGGGCAGCCGCACCGCCTGGCTGCCACCATGCTGGAAGAGCTTTGCCGTCGCCATATCTACAGTGTGTAGATACAGGGGCTCGGCTGTCAACTTGTGGGGAGGGATGGGCGAGCTCTCGAGGCGGGGCTTCATCCCTTCGGCGAGGGTCCGCCAGTTCTTCAGCCGGTCGCCGAGCGGTTCGTCGGGCCTTGCCGACTTCTTCGGTGCGTAGCTGGGGTTATTGGGGGAAGACTCCGGGACATTCCCGGAGCAACTCGGGACAATGGAGCGGCTGCCGCCGGGAGATCTCCCGCACCCGCTCGGTCATCCCGGGGGTCGGGGCCAAGATCCCGCGAGGCGCCGGGAAGATCCCCGGCTGCCGCCGGAAGATCCCCAGCGGCCGGGGAAACATCTCCGGCACCTGCCGCGACATCCCGGGCTCCTGCCGGGTTATCCCGGGCTTCCGCCGGGTCATCCCGAGGCTCGCAGGCGTTATCCCAGGGAGCGGCGCCTTTTCCGCGGGCGAGGTCCGGCTTCGTAGGCGGGGTGGAGCGGATGCAGAAACGCCCGGCGCGGAGGCCGGGCGCTACGGGGTCGTCGTCCTGACGGTCGGGTGGAAGGCGCTACGAGCCCGCGGCCCCCTCCTCGGGGGTGGGGGTCCAGCGGCGGACCGGGGCCTTCTGCACCTTGCCGCTGCGCAGGCAGCGAGTGCAGACCCGTACTCTGCGGACGGTGCCGTCGATGATCGCGCGCACCCGCTGGAGGTTGGGCTCCCAGGTGCGGGAGGTGACGTTGTGGGCGTGGCTGATGTTGCGGCCGGTAACCGTTCCCTTGCCGCAGATGTCGCACTGTTTGGCCATGACCGGAGCTCTCCTGAAGCGCCCGCGAGGGGACGGGGGAAGATAGCAGATCGGGCCCCCTCCCGCAAACCGCCGCGGCGCGCCGCCAGCCACTTCGCAAAGACTTGACGCCAAAAGCCTTTGTCGCCCTGGGGGCGTGAGGTAGAGTCCGCCCCATCGAATCTATAGCCATAGATGTATTGGCGCCTTGACACCCTTAGGTGTTCCTGCTAGCTTCCAGAGAAGCTTTAAGCAGCGACACGTAAGTTACGTCTAACACTGGCCTTTCCGGGGGAGCCACCGAGGAATCGTGCTGTTCTCCAGGCCCAAGGGCGTCGTCGGTCTCGACATCGGCAGCTCGGCCGTCAAGCTGGTCGAGCTGAAGGAGCGCCGGCCGAACGAGTTCCACCTCCAGCGACTCGGGGTCGAGCCCCTCTCCCCCGAGGCCATCGTCGACGGCTCGATCATGGACTCCTCCCTGGTCGTCGACGCCATCCACAAGCTCAACGACCACACCAAGGTCAAGGGGACGCAGTACGCCACGTCCCTCTCCGGCCACTCGGTCATCATCAAGAAGATCCAGCTCCCGGCGGTCACCCCGGAGGAGCTCGCCGAGTCGATCCAGTGGGAGGCGGAGCAGTACATCCCCTTCGACATCAACGACGTACGCCTCGACTACGTGGTCCTCTCCGAGGGCGAGCCGGGCCGCGACACCATGGAGGTCCTCCTCGTCGCGGTCAAGCGCGACAAGGTCAACGACTACGTCTCGGTGATCAGCCAGACCGGCAAGAGCCCGGCGCTCGTGGACGTCGACGCCTTCGCCGTGCAGAACGCCTACGAGGTCAACTACGACCTCGACCCGCGCAAGGTCGTGGCGCTGATCAACACCGGCGCCTCGGTCACCAACATCAACATCCTGGCTCGCGGCTCGACCGTCTTCTGGCGCGACATCTCCTTCGGCGGCAACCAGTTCACCGAGGCGCTGCAGCGCGAGTTCAACCTCTCCTTCGACCAGGCCGAGGCGCTGAAGCGCGGCCAGCAGGTGGACCGCTACGGCGCCGGCGAGGCGCGCCCGGTCCTCGACACGGTCTCGAGCGAGCTGGCGGGCGAGATCCGCAAGACCTTCGACTTCTTCTCCGCCACCTCGTCGGAGGGGCCGGTCGACGAGCTGGTGGTCTCCGGCGGCTGCGCCCTCACCCCCAACCTGCTGCAGGTGCTGCGCGAGCGCTTTGAGGTGCCGACCGAGGTGATGAACCCGCTCAAGCGGATCCACTTCCGCGACAGCGACTTCGACGGCCAGTGGCTGCAGTCGGTGGCGCCGATGATGGCGGTGGCGGTGGGGCTGGGCATCCGCAAGGTCGGCGACTAAGTGGTCAAGATCAACCTCCTCGCCGAGGGCAAGCGCGCCGCGGTCCGCAAGGCGCGCCCGACGGCCCTGCTCGAAGGGCGGGACGTCGGCACCTACATGCTGGTCGGCGGCCTGCTCGTCGGCCTTCTCACGGCGCTGGTCTGGTGGTGGGTGCTCGACAACCGGATCGAGACCCAGCAGGAGCAGATCGCGGCCGCCGAGGCCGAGTGGAAACGGCTGGAGTCGATCAGCAAGGAAGTCGAGGGGTACAAGACGGACAAGGCCGAGCTGGAGCGCAAGATCGGCGTCATCAAGGACCTCAAGCTGGCGCAGCGCGGGCCGGTGCGGGTCCTCGACCACATCTCGCGCGCCCTGCCCGAGCTGCTCTGGCTGGACCGCATGCACATGACCCTCGACACGATCGAGCTCGAAGGGCGGGCGCTCAACACCAACGCCGTCGCCAACTTCATCGAGAACCTCGACCGGGTGCCGGAGTTCGAGGAGCCGACGCTGCAGGAGGCCATCGAGCAGACCGGCGGCGTCTACAAGTTCACCCTCAACCTGCGCTACTCCTTCGCGCCGCCGGCGGCGGTCGCCGGCACGGCCGCCCCCGGGCCCCTGCCCGCGGGCCCCGCCGGCGCGGCCGGAGCCGCGGCCGCCGGCGCCGGGGCGAGCTAGGAGGCCGGCGCGATGGCCTTGAAGACCGGCCTCGAGGGGAAGCCCTGGTACTTCGCCCTGGCGGTCGGGCTGATCACCGGCGGGCTGCTGCTCGGCGGCTTCTACTTCCTCAAGCTGAGCAAGATGAAGGACGAGATCGCGGCGCAGGAGGTGACGCTCACCGACCTGCAGAACCGCATCCAGGAGGCGCAGGCGGCCGAGCGCGACCTGCCCAAGTTCCGCGAGGAGGTGCGGCGGCTGCAGCTCGAGCTCGACAAGCTGCTGCGCATCCTGCCGACCCGGCGCAACACCCCCGACCTGCTGCGGCGCATCCGTTCGCTCACCGAGCAGGGCAACTTCACCCTCAAGCGCTTCACCCCGGCGCAGCTCAGCGACCGTGACTTCTACAGCGAGTGGCCGATCCAGGTGGGGGTGGACGGCACCTACCACAACCTGGCGCTCTTCTTCGACAAGATCGGCCGCTTCTCGCGCATCATCAACATCGAGGACCTGAAGGTCGCCGCCCACCCCCAGCAGGCGCGGTTCGCCCAGACCGAGGGGGGGCACACGATCACCGCCGAGTTCCAGGCCAAGACCTTCGTCTACAAGGAGCCGGCGCCGGTGACGGCGGAGGCGCCGGCGCCGGGCTCGCCGGCCGCCGCCGCTCTCGCCGCTCCGCCCGACGGTTAGCGAGGAAGACCGTGTCGATCGAGCGCCGTCCAGTCCACGTCATTTCGGCCCTGCTCGCGGGGCTCGTCAGCCTCGCGCTGCTGGCCGCGCCGAGCGCCGCCCGGCAGGCGCCCGCGCCGCCGGGCGCCACACCGGCCGAGCGCGCGCGCGAGCAGGCGCAGCCGACGCCGACCGAGGGCATCCAGCAGATCCTCGAGGAGGAGGAGGACGTGCTTTCGGGCGAGGGCTACACCTACGATCCCGGCAACCGCCGCGACCCCTTCAAGTCGCTGCTCGCCGGACCGGAGCGCACCCAGTTCAAGGGCCCGCGGCCGGAGGGGATTCCCGGCCTGCTGATCGACGAGATCGACCTGACCGGCATCTTCCGCACCAGCCGCGGCTGGGTGGCGCAGGTCAAGGCCGCCAACCAGGCCAAGAGCTACCTGCTCAAGCCGGGGGATCAGCTCTACGACGGGGACGTCGTCAGCATCAGCAAGGACGAAGTGGTCTTCAAGCAGACGGTCCAGGACCCCACCGCCCTGAAGCCGTTCCGCGAGGTGGTCAAGAAGCTGAACCCGGCGTAGCGGGAAGCGAGCCCCGAAAGGGAGGCGAGTGCCATGGGGAATGTCGTCACACCCGAATGCGGTGCCGAGCGGCGGCGGCAGACCCGCGTCTTCTGGGGCGCCGGGCTGGCGATCGCGCTGGCCGTCGGCTGCGCCTCCGGCAAGCCGGTGCGGGTCGCCGAGGCGCCGGCCGCAGGCACTGCGGAAGCCGGCGCGGCCGAGACCGGCGCGATGCCGGCCGGCGGCGAGACCGCCCCGATCACCATCCGCTCGCTCGACCTCGCCGAGGGCGCGCCCGAGGCGTTCCTCAACCTGGAGGCCAGCGGGCCCGTGGTCTGGACCAGCTACCGCGACCCCGAAGGGCGCGTGGTGCTCGAGCTGCCCAACGCCGTCCCCGCCGCCGGCCTCGCCGACCTTTCGCCCGCGGAAGGGCTGGTCCAGGGGGTCGCGATCGAGCGCGGCCAGGAGGGCAACCGGCCGCTGACCCGGCTGGTCGTGGCCACCCGCCAGCAGGTCGAGCACGGCGTCGTCGCCGACGGCCCGCGCCTGCAGCTCCGCCTGATGCCGGTCGAAGAGGAGACGGTCGCCGCGATCCCGCCGCCCGCCGCACCCGCCGCGCCCGCCACGCCGACACTCACCTACGAGCCGGTGGCGGAGGAGAGCGAGACCGCGGCGGCCGAACCGGAGGCCGAGAGCGCGGTCCCGGAGACTGCCGACGAACAGACTGCCGACGAGGTGGCCGCCGAGATGGCCGCCGAGCCCGGGCTCCCCGGCACCGCCGAGTCCCCCGCCATCGCCCCGGCGCCGCGCGGCGAGGCGGCGACGCGCCTCGACGCCATCGAGGCCTTGAGCGCCGGCGACGGCGACACCGTGGTGCGCATCGCGGGGGACGGCGAGTTCCCCTACTCGACCTTCCTGCTCGAGCAGCCGACCCGCTTCGTCATCGACCTGTCCGGGGTGATCAACCGTAGCCCCCGCAGCAGCTTCGCGCTCCCTTCCGGGCCGGTCGAGCGGGTGCGGGTGGCGCAGTTCAAGCCGTTGCCCCAGCCGGTGGCGCGGGTGGTCTTCGACCTGGCGACCCGCCTGCTGCCGCGCATCGAACGCACCAACGAAGCGCTGGTCGTGAGCTTCGGGACGCCCGCCGCGATCCCGCAGGCGCGCCCCGCTGCCGTCCCGCCGCCGCCTGCCGTCTCCGCCGAGCGGCCGCTCGAGCGCCCCGCCCCCTTCCAGACCGCCGCGGCCCAGGCGCCGCAGGTCGAGATCGAGGAGGAGGACACGCCGGCCGAGACGATCCGTCCCACCACGCCGCCGCCGCCGCGGGGGCCGAGCCAGGTCGAGGTCACCCGCCGCCCCGAGGCGATCGAGCCGCCGGTGGCGTCCGAGCCCGGCCTGGTCACCGCCCGCCCGCCGGCCGAGACCTTCGCCGCGCAGGCGGTGGGGGAGACCGAGCGGGTCTACTCCGGCGAGCCGATCGACCTCAAGGTGACCAACGCCGAGGTCACCGACGTGCTGCGCACCTTCGCCCAGCTCTCCGGGCTCAACATCATCGTCCAGCCCGGGGTGACCGGCACGGTCACCGCCGAGATGGAGAACGTCCCCTGGGACCAGGCGCTGGAGCAGATCCTGCGCATCAACGGCCTGGGCTACGAGGTCGAGGGCAACGTCATGCGCATCGCGCCGGTGGCGGTGCTGCGCCAGGAGGCGCGCGACCGCCAGGACCTGGCGCAGGCCCGCGCCCTGGCGATCCCGCTGCGCACGGTCATCAAGCGCCTCTCCTACTCCGACGCCCAGGCGGTCGCCGCTCTGCTCCGTTCCGGCGCCGGCGGCGGCCTGCTGTCGCAGCGCGGCAACGTCATCGTCGACGCGCGCACCAACACGCTGATCATCAAGGAGCTCCCCGCCTTCCTCGACACCGTGCTCAAGGTGATCGAGAACCTCGACATCCCCGAGCCGCAGGTGATGATCGAGGCGCGGATCGTCGAGACCACCAAGAGCTTCACCCGCTCGCTCGGCATCGACTGGGGCTTCGACGCCGTGGCCTCGGCCGCCACCGGCAACACCACCGGCCTGGTCTTCCCCAACAACGCCGCCGCCGGCGGCGACGTCAACCTCGGCGCCGGCGGCTCCAACGGCCTGCTCAACCTGCGCCTGGGCAACGTCCTCAACACCTTCACCCTCGACATGGCGCTCGACGCCGCCGAGAGCGAGGGATTGATCAACATCCTCTCGGCGCCCAAGGTGGCGACCCTCAACAACCAGCCGGCCTCGATCCAGAGCGGCTTGCAGATCCCCATCCAGACGATCGCCAACAACACCGTCACCGTGCAGTTCGTCAACGCCACCCTGTCGCTGGACGTCACCCCGCACGTCACCGCCGAGGGGACGATCCTGATGGACATCGACATCCGCAAGCGCGAGCCGCAGCTCGGCCTGGTGGTGCCGGGGGCGACCAACGCCCCGATTTCCACCAAGGAAGCGAGCACCCGGGTCATCGTCCGCGACGGCGGCACGACGGTCATCGGCGGCATCTACAAGCTCTCCTCCGACGAGGGGGAGGACCGCATCCCCGGCCTCGCCAACATTCCGATCCTCGGCTACCTGTTCCGGAACCGGACGCGGCGGGACGAGAACGAAGAGCTGCTCATCTTCATCACCCCGCGGGTGATGAAGCTCTAACCCTGGAGTGCGCCCATGAACTCGCGCCGGAACCTCCTGCTCCTGCTGCTCCTGCCGCTGGCCCTCCTCGCGGCCTGCCGGGCGCGGACCGATCGCAGCGAGGGGACCGTGATCCTGTCGGTCTCGGACTTCGACGGTCTGCCGGTCGTCGTCTCGACCACCGCCGGCCCCTTCTCGATCGATGAGATCGAGCTGCGCAACGTGGCGAAGGACCCGGTGGGGACGACCAGCGACCTGCAGGACATCGAGATCCGCTCCTACGAGGTCCGCTTCACCCGCCTCGACACCGGCACCCGCGTGCCGCCGCCGCTGGTCGAGGCGGTCTTCGGCGTGGTGCCGGTCAACGGCACGACGCTGTACGAGAACCTCCCCTTCCTGCGCGCCAACCAGGTGGCCAACCCACCGCTGTCGGACCTCGCCGACTTCGGCCGCGACCGCGAGACCAACTCGACCGTCATCCCCTTGAACGTCACGCTGCGCTTCTTCGGCCGCACTTTGGCGGGCGACGACATCGCCTCGGCGCCGGCGTCTTTCACGATCGAGGTCGTCCCCTGAGGGCGGCCCAGGAGTACCGAGCATGAACCGCTCCCGCTTCGCACGCTCCCTGGCCCTGACGGCGGTCCTGCTGGCCGCCTGGGGCTGCACCTCCGACTCGCCGACGGAGCCGACGCAGCCGCCGGTGAACCCCATCCCGCCGGTGCCGGTGACCACCTTCAACGTCACCGTCACGGCCAGTCCGCCGCAGCTCACCGCCGGCGCGTCGGAAGGGAGCGCGGTGACCGTGCGGGTGGTGCGCAGCGACACCGGCCAGCCGCCGCCGGACCTCACCGAGGTCGTCCTCACCACCAGCCTCGGCAGCTTCAACAGCGTCGGCTCGGGCGTGCAGACGGTCACCCTGCAGCTGGTCAACGGCCAGGCGCAGGCCGTCCTCTTCCCCGGCGCCGACGTCGGGACGGCGACGGTGCGGGCGCAGGTGGGGTCCAGCGCCGGGGTGACGAACGTCAGCATCCAGGGGCCGGCCACCTTCTTCGTCGGCAGCCTCAGCCCCGGGGTCGGGGACCCGGCCGGCGGCGAGGAAGTGATCCTGCGCGGCGGCGGCTTCGACGGTCCGGTGCGGGTCACCTTCGGCGGCGCCACCGCCCAGGTGCTCTCCGTCTCGCCGACCCAGATCCGCGTCCGCACCCCCTCGGCCGCCGCCGCTGGGGTCAACCCCGGGATCGGCGAGTCGGCGCAGGTGGACGTGGCGGTGACGATCAACCTCAACGAGACCGGGCAGGCCACCGACAACTTGGCGCGCGGCTTCACCTTCGCCCACGGCGGCGGCCCGATCCAGCAGCCGCAGGTCTTCTCCGTCAGCCCCGCCTCCGGCACCAACGACGGCGGCACGCGGGTGACGCTGCTCGGCAGCGGCTTCCAGGCGCCGGTCCAGGTCTTCTTCGGCCAGGGGACCGCCGCCGACAACTTTACCGGCGTCGAAGCGACGGTCGAGGCGGTGACCTCGAGCCAGATCATCGTCGTCACGCCGCCGGCGCGCGGCTTCGGCCAGGACAACGTCAACCAGAACGTGGACATCCTGGTCAAGAACGTCCAGACCGGCTTCTCCACCATCCGCTCCGACGCCTTCCGCTACGGCAGCCGGGTGATCATCACCGCCTTCGGCCCGGGCGTCGGGCCGGCCACCGGCGGCACCATCGTCACCATCTCCGGCCAGGGGTTCGACGAGCCGGTGGCGGTCTCGTTCGGCGGCATCGGCCAGCAGGTCATCTCGGTGACCGGCACCGAGATCGTCATCCGCACCGTCGGCGTCCTCGTCACCCAGTGCCCGGCCAGCGGCTTCATCGAGGCGCGCGGGGTGCGGGTGGTCAACATCGAGACCGGCGACTTCGACGACGAGCCCGACCTCGTCTTCCAGTACACCGTGCCGCGGCCGGTGATCTTCGGCATCAGCCCGATCAGCGGCAACGTCGGCACCCTCGCCACGGTCACCGGCGCAGGCTTCGCCGCCAACGTGCAGGTCCTCTTCGGCGGCCCGACCGGCAGCGCGGCCCAGATCCTCTCCAAGTCGGCGACTTCGATCGGCATCCGCGTGCCGACGCCCCCCCAAGACTTCACCTTCGCCACCGAGCCGTGCGACGGCAACGGCGACGGCATCGCCGGCGGCACCCGCAACATCCCGACGCCGATCACCATCGTGGTGCGCAACCTCGACGACGCGCAGTGCACGGCGACGCTGACCAACGGCTTCACCCTCACGCCGCAGAACACCACCTGCACCGGCGACACCTCGACCCCGCCGCCGCCGCCGGTCGTGCAGTGCAACGACGGTTTCGACAACGACGGCGACACCTTCATCGACGCGTTGGACCCGCAGTGCACCGGGCCGACGGACAACAGCGAGTCGAGCTAGGAGGCCGGCGCCGGAAGAAAACAGGCTCTCCGTGGCGTTCCTGTAGCTCATCCAGATCCGGGGGCGGTGGCCGCGAGGCGCCGCCCCCAAGTTGTCCCTGGACGGGCCGGCGACCCGGTCCGTATACTCGCCAGACCATGAAGTCCGCGAAGTCCCGCACCCCCCTCTGCGCCCTCTCGGCCCTCGTGCTGCTCGCCGCGGCGGGGTGCGACAAGGCCTCGCCGGTGGCCCCTCAGGGGTCCTTCCTGACGATCAGCGCCAGCCCGACGAAGGTCGGTTTGACCGGCTCCTCGACGATCACCGTCGAGGGGCGGAAGCCGACCGGCGGGGCGCTCAACGACGGCACCGAGGTCCGCTTCACGGCCGACAAGGGGACGGTGACCCCGGCGGTGGCGGAGTTCCAGGACGGCCGGGCCAGCGCCACCTTCCGCGCCGACGGCCGCTCCGGGATCGCCAAGGTGAGCGCCATCACCGGCACCAGCGGCGGGGGCGGCGGCACGACCGGCGCCCCGTCCTCCGGCAGCACCAGCGTGACGATCGAGATCCAGGTCGGGGAGACCCCGGAGACCAAGCCGGTGCTGCTCGTCTCCGCCAGCCCCAACAACATCCCGGTCGAGGGCACCTCCGAGATCACCATCATCGCCCGCAACGCCGACGGCTCGCCGGTCGCGGCCGGCCAGCAGGTGATCCTCACCACGACACTCGGGAGCCTCAGCCCGAGCCGCCCGACGACCCGCGCCGACGGCACCGCCACCTCGACCCTCAACGCCGGCAAGCAGGCGGGGACGGCGACGATCACCGCCATCGTCGGGGCGAGCGACCCCAAGACGACCGACGTCACGATCCGCGACGCGCCGACCGCGATCAGCATCCAGGCCAACCCGGCGACCGTCCCCGCGGGCGGCGGCTCGACGACGCTGACCGCCTTCGTCGCCAACGCCCAGGGGCAGCCGGTCCAGGGGGCGCCCGTGACCTTCGAGTCGCAGCGCGGCACGCTGGCGACGACCGGCGTCGTCTTCACCAACACCTCCGGGGTGGCGACGAACACGCTCACCCTCACCCAGCAGCAGCTCGCCGGCGTGACCAGCTTCACGGTCACCGCGAGCACCCCTTCGGGCACCGGCACGCTGCTCGACGACACGACCACGGTCAGGGTCCAGTAGCACCCCGGGCCGAAACCCGCAAACCTCGACGGCTGAGGAGCATGCGGGCGGTCGTCCGCCTGCTATACTCGCCCCACTTTGCCGCCCAGCCCGCCCACGGACCGCCTCGACCAGCTGCGCGACCGCTGGCGCGCCGAGCCCTCTTCGCGGGGCTTCCTGCAGATCGCCGAGGAGTACCGGCGGGACGGCCGCCTCGCCGACGCCCTGGGGCTGCTCGACGAGGGGCTGCGGCAGCAGCCGGGCTACCTGGCGGCCCTGGTCGCCAAAGGGCGCTGCCACCTCGAGCTGGGACAGCCGGCGGCGGCGCGCGAGGCGCTCGAGCGGGTGGTCAGCCAGGACCTCACCCAGGCGGTGGCCACCAAGCTCCTGGTGCGGGCCCACCTCGCCGCCGGCGAGCCGCGGCAGGCGCGCGAGCGGCTCGAGCGCTACGGACTGCTGCACGGCGGCGACCCCGAGGCCCAGGAGCTGGAGGAGCGGATCGCGGCGCTCGAGCGGCCGGCGCCCGCGCCGCGCGCGGCCGAGCCCGACCTCTTCGCCCTCGAGCCGCGAGCCCTGCCGCCCCCCGAGCTGCTGTTCCCGGACGAGGAGCGCGTCGCGGCGGCGCCGGAGCCGGAGGCGCCCCCGGCGGCGGCCGCCGCCGCGCCGGAGCCCGAGCCGAGCGCGATCGAGACCATCGAGAGCGCCAACGGCGAGCCCTTCCCCGGCCTCGACACCCCGGAGGCCCGCCGCCGCTACCTGGAAGCCCTCACCGCCGAGGGGATCTTCTTCCTCGACCTGCCCGCGGCGCCCGGCGAGGTCCCGCGACCCGCCGCCGCGCCCGCCGCCACCCTCACCCTCGGCCAGCTCTACCTCGAGCAGGGGCACGCGGCCGAGGCGCAGGAGATCTTCACCGAGGTGCTCCGCCGCGAGCCGGACAACCGCGCCGCCCAGGACGCCCTCGCGGGGGTGGAGCGGCGCGCCGGCGACACCCTCGCCGCACGCCGGGCCTTCGCCCTGACCCGCTATCTCGAGCGCCTGCGGCGGGGGAGCGCGCGGCATGTTCCTTGAGCGCCTGTCGCGCATCGCCGACCGTATCGAAGGGACACTGGCGCTCGGCCTGGTGGCGCGCGACGGCATCCCGATCGAGGCGGTCAACTACAGCGCCGACCTCGACGTCGACGTGCTCGCCGCGGAGATGGTGGCGCAGGTGCGCTCGATCGCCGACGACCACCGCGAGCTGGCGGTGGGAGAGCTGCAGCAGTTCGCGGTCACCACCGACCGGCTGACGCTGATGGTAAGCTCCCTCGCCGGCGGCTACTATCTGCTGCTGGTGCTCGGCCCCGAGGGGAACTACGGCCGGGCCCGCTTCGAGCTGCGGAGAGCGCGCCTGCTCCTCGACGAAGACCTCGCCTAGCCAGCCGTTGCCGTCGCCACACCGACCGGGAGGGGAGCGTTGCTGACTTTCGATCAGATCAAAGAGCTCGTGGAGCTGGTGTCCCAGCGGGGGCTCTCGGGGCTCGAGCTCGAGCGCTCCGGCTTCCGCCTCAAGATCGACGGCCAGGCGGCGCCGAACGCGGCCCAACCCGCCGCCGCCGGTGCGGGCGCGGCGGCCCCGGCCGCCCTCCCCGTCCCGGCCGCGGGCGGCCCGCCGGCGCTCCCGGCCGCCCTCGCCGCCGCGCCTGCGGCCGCCCCGGCGCCGGCCGACCACATTCTCAACTCCCCGATCGTCGGCACCTTTTACCGCGCGCCGGCACCCGGCGCCGACCTCTTCGTCCAGCTCGGCTCGCGGGTCGAGAGGGGGCAGGTGCTCTGCATCATCGAGGCGATGAAGCTGATGAACGAGATCGAATCGGACGCCGACGGGGTGATCGAACAGATCTTCCCCCAGAACGCCCAGGCGGTCGAGTTCGGCGAGCCCCTCTTCGCGATCCGCACTAGCTAGCACGGGGCTTCCCCGCAGGGCACCGCCCATGTTCAAGAAAATCCTCATCGCCAACCGGGGCGAGATCGCCCTGCGCATCATCCAGGCCTGCCGCGAGCTGGGCATCCGCACCGTCGCGGTCTACTCGACCGCCGACCGCGACAGCCTCCACGTCACCTACGCCGACGAGGACGTCTGCATCGGCCCGCCCCCCTCGAACCAGAGCTACCTCAACATCTCCGCCCTCGTCTCCGCCGCCGAGATCACCGGCGCCGACGCCGTTCATCCCGGCTACGGCTTCCTG
>DASWHY010000517.1:0-2242 GCA_036397955.1 Thermoanaerobaculia bacterium
CCGCCGGCGGAGCGGCTGGCGGAGAGCCTCGCCGCCGCGGCCTGGGGGGCGGCGGGCGGAGCGGCGGTGCTGCGCGTCCACGACGTCGCGGCGACGGCGCGCTTCCTCGCCGTCTGGGCGGCGATCGGCGAGGCGGCGGAACAGCAGGAGACGGCGCCTTGAGCTTCTTCGCGCGCCTCGCCGAGCTGCTGACCTGGCGCGACCTGGTCGACGTCCTCGCCGTCGCCTTCATCATCTACCGGCTGCTGCTGCTGATCCGCGGCACGCGCGCGGCGCAGATCGCCGTCGGCCTGGTGTCGCTGGCCGCCATCTACCAGCTCGCCCGCCTGCTCGAGTTGCCGACCCTCGAGGCCATCCTCGAGAGCCTGCTCATCGTCCTCCCCTTCGCCGTCATCATCCTCTTCCAGCAGGAGATCCGCCGCGCCCTCGCCAACGTCGGCCGCAACCCGCTGGCGCTGACCGAGAAGAAGCCGGTCGAGACCTTCGCCGAGATCGTGCTCGCCGCCACGGCGCTGTCGACGCAGAAGATCGGCGCGCTGATCGTCGTCGAGCGGCAGCAGGGGCTGCGCGACTACATCGAGAACGGCGTCCGCCTCGACGCCGCGCTCTCCTACGACCTGCTGATCAGCATCTTCTGCCCCGACTCGCCGCTGCACGACGGCGCCGTCATCATCCAGGAGGACCGGGTGGCGGCGGCGGCCTGCTTCCTGCCGCTGACCTCCAACCCCGCGCTCTCGGGCGAGTACGGCACCCGCCACTCGGCGGCGCTGGGGATCAGCGAGGAGACCGACGCCGTGGCGGTCGTCGTCTCCGAGGAGACCGGCGGGATCTCCGTCGCCTTCGACGGGCGCCTGGAGCGCGACCTCGACGGCAAGGACCTGCGCAACGCGCTCTACAAGTACCTGATCACCGACCTCTACCCGCAGCGGGGGCGGGCGGCGTGAGTGAACGATGGCGCCTGTGGGGCATCCGCCTGCTGGCGCTCGGCATCGCCGTGGGGATCTGGTTCAGCGTCTCGCTCGACGAGCGGCGGCGGCTGTCGGAGAAGGTGGTCGAGGCGAGCGTCAGCTACAACCGGCCGCGCGGCATGATCATCCTCGACCCGGTGGGCACCGTCGAGGTGCGGCTGCGCGGCACCGAGCGGGCGATCCGCCAGCTCAACCCCGACCTGGTGGACGTGGAGATCAACCTGGCGCGCACTCCCGAAGGCCAGGTCACCGTGCCGCTCGGCCCGGACGACGTGCTGACGCCCGACGGCCTCGAAGTCGTCTCGATCCGGCCCAACGCCATCCGCCTCGAGCTCGACCGCGAGATCACGCGGCGGGTGCCGGTCGAGCCGGTCCTGGTCGGCGAGCCGGCCGCGGGCTCCACCGCCGGCACGCCGGAGGTCCTCCCCAACCAGGTGCAGGTGACCGGGCCGGAGTCCCTGCTCAGCCGCCTGCAATCGCTGCAGACGGCGCCGATCAGCCTCGACGGCCACGCCGTCCCCTTCGACGTGCTGGTGGCGGTCGAGGCCCCCGACCCGCTGATCCAGATCGTGCCGCCGTCGCGGGTCAATGTGCACGTGCCGATGACCCAGCCCGAGATCCGCCCCGACGCCCTGCGCGGCGAGGGGCAGGAGCGGTGAGCGGCCGCCTCTTCGGCACCGACGGCATCCGCGCCCCCTTCGGCGAGCCGCCGCTCGACCGCGCGACCGTCACCGCGCTCGGGCGGGCGCTCGCCGCGGCGCTGCGCGCGGCGGGCCGGGAACCCTCCGTCGTCCTCGGCGGCGACACGCGCGAGAGCACGCCCACCCTCTGCCGCTGGCTGGCCTCCGGGCTCGCCGCCGGCGGCGTCGCCACCCTCTACGGCGGTGTGCTCCCGACGCCCGGCGTCGCCTACCTGACGCGGCGGCGGGGCGCCGGGGCCGGCGCCGTCGTCTCGGCGAGCCACAATCCCTACCCCGACAACGGCATCAAGCTGATCGACGGCGACGGCTTCAAGTGGAGCGAGGAGGCGGAGGCGGCGCTGGAGGAGCGGCTGGCGGGTGACGGCGCCTTCGCCGGCGAGGTCCCCGAGGTGTCGCTCTCCGAGGACCTCGCCTTGCGCGAGGAGTACCTCACCCACTTGGCCGACAGCGTCCCCGGCGATCGGCCGCTGGCCGGCCTCGCCGTCGTGCTCGACGCCGGCAACGGCGCCACCTCCGCCTACGCGGCAGAGGCCTTCGCGCGCCTCGGGGCGCGCACCACGCTCCTCCACGCCG
>DASWHY010000518.1:0-5373 GCA_036397955.1 Thermoanaerobaculia bacterium
CAGGAGGAGTGCATCCATGAAGCGCAGCCTCGCGATCGCCGGGCTCCTGGTGCTCGGCGCCCTCTTCGCAGCTCCCAGGCACGCCTGGGCCCAAGGCTGAGTCGCCGCGCGTCTCGACGCGCCCGTGCTCGGCGCGTACGAAGGGTCTTACACCGGCCCCAACAAGTGGCAGTTCTCCACCACCTGGCGGTATCAGAAGTCCGACCGTCATTTCGTCGGCTCCGAGGAGCAGGAGGAGCGGCAGGAGCGCGGCAACGAGGTCGTCAACACGATCAACCTCGTCGAGCTCGGCATCCGCTACAACCTCTCGGACCAGACCAGCTTCTCGGTCGGCATTCCCTACTTCATGGCGGAGCGCTCCAACGCGCTCACCGTCCAGGGCACCGTGATCGGCCGCACGGTCACCCACGCCAGCGCGCTCGGCGACATCACGCTCACGGCGCGGCGCCTGTTCTGGAAGCCGGCCGAGCACCCCAACGGCAACATGTCGTTCGGGCTCGGGCTCAAGTTCCCCACCGGCCGCGACAACGTCGTGGACGCGCGGCAGCGCATCGTCAGCGGCCAGCAGGTGACGTCGATCGAGACGGTCGATCAGTCGATCCAGCCCGGCGACGGCGGCTTCGGCGCGCTCCTCGACTTCCAGGCCGTGCAGCGTGTGCTCGCCAACAAGGGCACGCTCTACCTCGCCACCAGCTACCTGGTGAACCCCGACGAGACCAACGGCGTCCGCACCTTCCGCAACAACCGCGGCGAGGAGGTGATGTCGGTCGCCGACCAGTACCTGGCGCGGGTCGGCATGGCCTACGCGGCGCCGAGCTGGAAGGGGTGGGGCGCGAGCTTGGGCGGGCGTCTCGAAGGGGTGCCGGTCGAGGACCTGGTCGGCGGCAGCCAGGGGTTCCGGCGTCCCGGCTACGCGGTCTCGGTCGAGCCCGCCGTGAGCTACACGAGCGGGCCGCACACCTTCTCGCTGGCGGCGCCCTACGCGCTCTACCGCAACCGCACCCGCAGCGTCCCCGACCGCGCGGTGCCCGGCCGCCACGGCGACGCCGCCTTCGCCGACTACATCCTCATGCTGGGCTACTGGCGCCGCTACTAGACCGACCTGCCGTTCCGTTCCCCAGGGCCCCTCGCTCGAGGGGCCTCGGCCCTTTCTAGACCATGTCGATCTCGCCCACGCCGTAGCGGGCGATCATCGCCTCGACGAGCGTGCGCAGGGTGCCCTGGAGGTCGTGGGGGCGGGGGACGGCGTGGAGGGTCACCGTCGGGTTGGTGCGGTCGGTGCTGATGACGACCACGTCGCCGAGGCCGAGGAGCCGGAGGAAGAAGGGGCAGCGGACCGAGAGGTCGCGCACCCGGCGCAGCTCGATGTCGTCGGTTTCGGTCGAGAAGATGCCGGTCGTCAGACGCAGCCGCTCGGAGGTGACGGTGTACTTCGTCGCCCGCAGCTTGACGTAGGCGGCGAGGGCGACCAGCAGGCAGATCGCCCATGCGGCCGCGATCAGCCAGGGGACGACCGGGCCGCCGCCGCGGCCGCGCAGCCAGAGCAGGCCTGCGGTGGCCAAGACAGCGCCGAGGAAGAGCAGCAGGTAGAGCGGCAAGTTCACCAGCGGCGAGGGCGTTCCCTGCCACACCACTCGCTCCTCGGGCTTGTTCGGGATCATGGTCGAGGGAGGAAATTGGTCGGGACGCCGGGATTTGAACCCGGGACCCCCTGAACCCCATTCAGGTACGCTACCAGGCTGCGCCACGTCCCGACCGGACGGCCCTACTTGGCTGGGGGTTTCGAGTCGAGGAGCGCGAGAATCTCGCGAGCCGCTCGAAGGGCCTGTTCGATCCCCGCGCGCAGGGTTTCTACCCGCTCGGCGCCCCGAGTGTCAAGCCGCGGCGCCGGCTTCACGGTCCGCGCGACGGGCGTCGGCGGCGCCTCCAGCGCGAGCTGCTCGGCGACCGCCGCGGCGTCGTCTTCGTCGGCCGGCGCCGCCGGCCCTTCCTCCGGCGCTTCCTCCTCGCCCTCCTCCCCCACCTCGGCGCGCTCGACCTCGTCAACGTCGCCCGGCTCCACCCGCCCGAGCGTCCCCGCCGCCAGCTCGCCTTCGAGCTTCTTCTTGGCGCCGGCGATCGTGTACCCCTCGTCGTAGAGCAACTCCTTGATCCGCCGGATGACCGCCAGCTCCTTCTCGTTGTAGACCCGCTGGCCGGAGCGGCTCTTGGCCGGCGACAGGGCCGGGAACTCGGTCTCCCAGTAGCGCAGGACGTAGGGCTGGATGTCGAGCAGGCGGCAGGCTTCGCCGATCTTGTAGTAGAGGCGCTTTTGCACCCGCAGCCGCGACGGCATCGGCTACGAGCCCCGCGTCGGGCGCGGGCGCGCCGGCGTCATCACGTCGCGCAGCCGGCGGGCCGGGCGGAAGGCGAGGCCGCGGTGGGCGGGGATGAAGATCTTCTCGCCGCTCACCGGGCTGACTCCGGTGCGGCCGGGGCGCGAGGTGATCTCGAAGGTCCCGAAGTTCTTGATCCGCACGCGGCGGCCGCTGCCCAAGTTGGACTTGACCGTGGCGAAGATCGCCTCGACGATCTCCGCCGCCTCGTCCTTGGTGATCCCGCCGTGGCGGTCGTAGACCACCTCGACGAGGTCCGCCTTGGTCATGCCCGGCCGCGTGCCCGTGCTCTTCCTCGTGGCCATCCTCGGTCTCTCTAAACTGAAAGCGTTGCCTGAAGTATAGGCGCCCAAGCCGGCACCGGGCAAGGCGAGGCGGCGGCTAGCGCTTGCTCCCCCAGACGCCCTCGCCCTGGCAGGCGGTGGCGGTGCGCAGAAAGCGGAAGGTGCCGCTGCCGCGCAGGGGCTTGCCGCAGACGACTTTTTCGAGCCGGCCTTCCCAGGTCACGCTCTCCTCGCCGTCGCCGGCCGTGCCGCGGACGTCCCCCGAAGGGTCGAGCTTTCCCGTCAGGGGCAGGGCACCAAAGAACCCGGAGAGGCCGCCGTCGGCCCCTCGGACGAGCTGCAGGCGTCCCGAGATGGTCATCGGCTCGAAGGCCTCCGGCGAGCTCGACTGGCAGTGCATCTGCCAGCTGCCCTGCAGGCGGTCGGGGGGAGGCTCGAGGCGAGTCCAGCGCACCAGCTCGCGGCCGCCGGCCAGGGCCACCCGCGCCAGCAGGTGCTGATCGACCTCCCATTGACCGATGTCGTGCGCGAAGAGGTCGAGCACCACCGGCCCGGCGAAGCGGCCGAGCAGCGGCGCGGCCTCCGCGTTGAGCCGGCGCCCGTCCTGCTTCGCGGTGAGGAACGGGTCGGCGCTGTGGCGCGTGCTCCAGACCAGGTCGTCGGCGGGGATTCCCTGCGCGTCGCTCATTTGCAGGGTGACCGCGACGACGTCCTGCGCGGCCTTCGGGTTCAGCGACAGCCGCAGGCGATGGTCGGGCGCGCCGTCCGGACCTCCACCCTGTCGGCCCACTTCATCCGCGTCCCAGCCCAGCCACTGCAGGGAGAGCGACGGCACCGCCGGCGCCTTCGGCTTGCCGCCCTTGACGCCGGAGATGCAGCACGGGCTCTCCACCGGCGCCGGCACCGCGCTCTTGAGCCGGCAGCGGGCCTTGGCGCCCTCGACGCCGGGCTTCACGTAGGTGTAGATCCGGCAGCGCGGCTGGCTCTCGCAGGCGTCGCGGCAGAGGACGTGTGACTGGTAGTCGCCGGTCTGCTCGAAGGTCTCGTAGTCCGCGCCCGGGCGGTCGAAGCCGTCCTCCTGGGTGTAGCGGTTGGGGAAGGCGGCCGCCGGCGAGGCCAGCCACGAGAGGGCGAGGGCCACGGCGATCGGCGCGATGGCGGCCGAGCTTTGTCGTCTTCTACTCACAGCGGAAGGACCGGGAAGTCGGCGATGCGCAAGGCGCCGGCGCGCTGGGCGAGGGTGCGGAAGCCGGCCAGGCTCTCCTCGACCGTCGCGGGCGGGCGAGCGGTGGCGCTCGCCAGGGCCTGCACCGTGCACTCCTCCTCCGCGCAGACGTGCTCCGCGGTGAGCGCCAGCTCATAGAGCTGCCGGAAGCGGCTCCCCTCTTCGGTCGTCACGAAGCCCGAGCCGTCGAAGTCGGCGAGTGGCCGCAGGCGGCGCAACTCGCGCTCGGTGGCGTCGGAGAGCTCCTTCTTCTTCGCCGCGATCAGCGCCGGGTCGGCGCCCGGGACGTCGCAAGTCGAAGAGCCGTAGGAGCGGATGTAGAACCCGGTCTCCGGGTCCTTCTCGAGGGTCAGCGTCGACCAGCCGGTGCGCAGCGACGCCACCGTCATCAGCGACCCGTAGGCCGACTCCGTCATCCCGTCCGCGCGGATCCTCTGGAGGTAGGACTCCAAGTCGTCGCCGCCCGGCCGCGACGCGCAGCCGGCGACGAGCGGCAGGAGCAGCAGCGGGACCAGGGCTCGGGCGGCGAGCTTCGTCATCTCAAGTCTCCCCTCGCTTGCGGATCACCAGCCGGATCGGCACGCCGGGGAGGTCGAGGGCCTCGCGCACGCGGTTCTCGAGGTAGCGGCGGTAGGTGTCGGAGCGGTGCAGGGTGCGGTTGGCGAAGAGCATGAAGGTCGGCGGGCCGGTCGAGACCTGCGTCGCGTAGTAGAGCTTCCAGGGGCGCCCGTGGACCGCGGGGGGGTGCCGCCGCGCCAGCGCCTGTTCGAAGAGACGGTTCACCTCGCCGGTCCCGAGCTCCGTGTTGTACGCGGCGAGGGCGCGGTCGATCGCCGGGAAGAGGCGCTCGACGCCGCGGCCGGTCAGGGCCGAGACGTTGACCCGCGGCGGCCCCGCCAGGAGCTGGTCGAGCCGCTCCCACGAGCGCTCGAGCGCCTCGCGCCGCTCGGCGTCGAGCAGGTCCCACTTGTTGAGGGCCACGACCGCCGCGCGCCCGAGCTCCCAGATCGTGCCGGCGATCGCCAGGTCGCCGCTCGTCACCCCCTGCGCGGCGTCGACAACCAGCACCGCCACCTGCGCCCGCTCGATCTGCCGCCGCGCCATCATCACCGCCAGCTCCTCGGCGGCGCCGGTGACCTGGCTGCGCCGGCGGATGCCGGCGGTGTCGATCAGCAGGTAGCGCTTGTCGCCGCGCTCGATGAGCGTGTCCACCGGGTCGCGGGTGGTGCCGGAGACCGGCGAGACGAGCGCGCGCTCGAGCCCCGCGATCTGGTTCAGCAGCGAGGACTTGCCGACGTTCGGGCGGCCGACGATGGCGACGGGGGGCGCCTCGGGCTGCGGCTCGGCCGTCACCTCGGGGAGCGAGAGGGCGAGCGCCTCGCGCAGGTCCGCGACGCCGCCGCCGTGCTCGGCCGAGACCAGCAGGAGGCGGTCGATCCCCAGGCGGTAGAACTCGGCGAAGCGCTCGCGCGCCTCGCGCGTGTCGCCC
>DASWHY010000519.1:0-5782 GCA_036397955.1 Thermoanaerobaculia bacterium
ACACTATGAAAGCAGGGCGCTGGATTCGCCTATGGCCCGGTTTTTGGGAGCCCAGGGTGTTTTTTCGGGACGTTTTTAGGGTATATTTACTCCCCGGATACGGGGAGAAAGAATGGCTCGACCGCGCAGCCAGCATGAGACCACAGACTTCAAGGTCTCGGCGGTTACTCCGAAGCTCCTCCGCTACCTCGACGCGATCGTGGCGGAAGAAGGATACGGGAACTCCCGGAGCGAAGTCGCCAAGGCGCTGATTTGGCGAGGGATTGAGGAGCTAATCAGCAGGAGCGTAGTGGACCGGATCAAGGGAAAGGTCAACGCATAGGCAGGCTGGCGGGCATCGTGCCCGCGAGTCGGGTGGAGGGCGCCTGTGTCGCCTCCGAAGGCCGTCGTGCTACCCTGCGCCCCCTCCTCAGGGCCGTCAGGCCCAGGAGGGGATGCTTCCGCAAAGACATCCCACCATTCAGGGGATCACCCGATGAGCGAGCTGCTGCACAAGCTGGAAGAGCTACGCGTCTTCCTCCAGGAGAACAGCATCCGCCGCGGAACCTTCACCCTGGCGTCCGGGATGCAGACCCCCTACTACTGCGACACGAAAGCGACGACCTTGTCTCCGGCCGGGTCAAGGCTGGTTGGCGAGGTTCTCTTCGGGCTGCTAAGAGACTGCGACGCTGAAGCTGTGGGCGGACTGGCGCTCGGGGCCACCTATGTCGCGGCGGCGGTGGCGCTCATCAGCGGCCAGCGGGGACACCCACTCTACGGCTACACTGTGCGCGAGGAACGCAAGGGGCACGGACTCCTGAAAGAGGTGGAGGAGTCGGCGCACCCCGATGGTCAACCGCTACTCTCGCCAGGCCGTCGTGTAGCGGTGGTCGACGACGTAGTCACCGGCGGAGGGTCGATCCAAAAGGCAATCGACACCGTGCGCTCAAAGGGGTGCGAGATCGTCGCCGTCGTCGCAATCGTGGATCGCAGGGCCGGGGGAGGAGAGCGGCTGCTCTCCGAAGGGCTGCCCTACTTGGCCCTGTTCGAGACGGACGAATCGGGTACGCTGCACGCAAATGTACCCGCCCTCATTCACCGAGCAACTTCGGAACCTGCGCGCGTCGGGGCTCTACGTTGAAGGACTCCGAGATCTAGCGCTCAGCCTAGGGACACGCGCCGCCTCTGCTAGCGGCGTGGACAGACAGTGCTTCAGCATCGTCACCTTGGCCATCACCCGCATAGCCAACATCCTAGAGAGCGAAGCGCCCCTGGCTGTTGAGGACGGGATCTCGGGGGCTCAGCGCCTCCTGCCGATGCTGGAGCTTGCGGTTGAGGAGCTGAGCCTTGAGGCCGCGGGCGAAGTCGCTTGGCTCGCCCTCTCTTGGTCGCAGGCTAGCGGCCGGTAGGCGCGGCCACAGGCTTCTGGACACTACCCATCGCGGCGGGGACTTGCAATCCGATTTGAAAGGGTCTACGCTCCGCGCCAACCGATCCGGACAAGCAGGGCTTCGACGACCACTTCCGCTCAACTACTCTCCAGTAGACCGTCGGCTCGCTTCAGCTCCAGAGGAACACGCGCAACGTTGCACACCGTGAGCTCCCCGGCAATCGAGGGAACGAGTTCACCATCCGTACTCCCGTGTGGGAGTGGAGGAGAGCCGGACTGAGTCCGGCATATATCAACAACCTGTTTTATGAAGGAGCTGGGAGAGTATGGCCGAGCAAGGTACCGTGAAGTGGTTCAACGACGCCAAGGGCTTCGGATTCATCGTGCGCGAGCGGGGGGCGGACGTCTTCGTCCACCACACCGCGATCCTCGCCGAGGGGTTCCGCACACTCAATGAAGGAGACCGCGTCTCCTTCGAGGTGGTGGAGGGCCCGAAAGGACTCCAGGCACGGAACGTCGTCCGCGTCTGAGCCGCTTCCGACGACCATAACGTGCCCCGGCCGGGCGTTCCCGGCCGGGGTTTCGTGTTTATAGGCTAGCTAGCCCCGGAGCCCCGAGCGGAAGCGCTGGTAGTTCGGGGTGTCGTGGGTCAGCGAGGCCTTGCGCGGCAGCTTGGCGATCGCCGCGTCGATGTTGCGGATGCGGTCCTCGGTCAGCGGATGACTGGCGAAGAACTGGGTCACCGCGTTGGGCCGGCTGCGGCGCAACGCCAGCAGGTCCTTCATGAACGAGGACGCGCCGCGCGGGTCGTAGCCCGCCTGGTACATGTAGGCCACGCCGAGGCGGTCGGCCTCGTTCTCCGCGTCGCGGCTGTAATCGGTCAGGATGCCGGTCCCCACGAGCTGCGCGAGGAGCTGCTGGGTCTGGCCGGCGTTGCGCCCCAGCAGCAGCCCGGCGATGGCGTTGTAGCCGTAGGCGCGGGTCATGAGCTGCGTGCCATGACGCGAGGCGCCGTGGCCGATCTCGTGCGCCAGGACGCCGGCCAGCTCGTCGAGTGTGTCGGCCTCGCGCACCAGGCCGCTGTGGACGTAGACCAGGCCGCCGGGCAGGTTGAAGGCGTTGACCGCGTCGTTCTGCACCAGGTAGAAGTCCCAGCGCCGGTTGCCGAGCGCGGTCTGGCCGGCGATCCGCCGGCCGACGGTGTTGAGGTAGTCGCTCGGGCTGACGCGCATCTCGCGCCGGACCTGCGCGGCCAAGTCGTCGCGCATCTCCCACTCCTGCTCCACCGAGACCAGGTTGAAGCCGCCTTGGCGGACGCCGGCGCTGCCGCAGGCGGCCAGGGAGAAGGACGCGGAGATGACGAGGAGCGCGAGCGCCGCGGCCCGCGCCTGTCGGGATGTCGTGTTCGGATGGGGTGCGAGCATGGTGTGCCTCCTCTCGATGCTCCTGCGGCCGCTCGCGGGTCGGCCTACACGGCCGGTAAAGGCAAGGGGGATGCCAGGCCCCGCCCCTGGGGCGGAAGCCGGGGGCTCAGCGGCGAGGTGTCCTTTCGAGAGGACGAGTTAGGTAGATCGTCTCCGTGTCGTGTTCCCAGACGGCGACCGCGCGGTCGGGACCGCCTCCTCGGCCGGCCGGGGCGAGCCAGGGGGCGGGCGACGCCGGGCCGAGGAGCGCGCGCGGGCGGTCGCGGAGGTCCAGCTCGCCGGCGACGACGTAGCGCGCGCCGGAGGCGGCGAGGAGGCGGCGCAGGCGCGCGAAGTAGAGGGCCGGCTCGGCGATCTCGCGGCCGAAGGCGTCGGGCAGCGCGACGTAGGGGCGGCGCAGGTAGCGGCCGAGGAACGGCGAGGTGCCGGCGACCGGCTGCCCGGGCGGGAGAGCGGCATCGAGGCGCCGGAGGGTGGCGACCTCGGTGTACGGATGGTTGGCGACGAAGGCGGGCAGCCGGTAGGCGAAGGTCTTGACGGCGAGGAGGGCGATGAGCCCGGCCGCGGCGACGGGGATCAGGTAGGTGAAGCGCTTGCGTCCCGTCTCCGCCTGCATTCGCCACACCGCGCAGGCCGCAGCGTTGCCGATCGGCAGCAGCACCAGCAGCAGCCTGCCCCAGGTGAAGAAGCTGAAGGCGGTGGCGGCCAGGAAGAGCGCCGCGGACCCGAGCAGCCAGCCGGCGGCGCGCGAGCGGAGGCGCACGGCCAGCGCGGCGCCGATCGCCAGGAGCCCGACGTGGGCCCAAGTCCCGAAGAACTGCGGCAGTCCGTCGGTGGCGAAGCGGCCGAGCTCGGCGAAGCCGCCGCGCACGACGGCGCCGGGATCGGCGCGCACGACGTCCAGCAATCCCGCGAACGGCACGCGCTCGAGGTACGACCAGTCCGGGTAGCCGTAGAGCTTCCACGCCAGGTTCTTCCAGTTCTCGTCGTGGAAGGGGTCGCCGAAGGCGGCGGCGCGGAGCGCCCAGTGGGCGGCGAGCGGCGGCAGCGCCGCGGCGGCACCGGCGGTGAGGTGGGCGAAGCGGCGCTCGGCGCGCGGCGCCAGCAGCCAGGCGGCGGCGAGCGCCGGGAGGAGGAAGAGGGCGTTGCCGCGGGTGAAGGCGGCGAGCCCCCAGGCCAGTCCGGCGGCCGCCGCGGTGCGCGCCGCCGGCCGCTCGAGGTAGGCGAGGCCGGCGAGGAGCGCCGCGCCGGCGAGCGCCGCGAACGGCATGTCGGTCGTCACGTGCTGACCGATGCGCCAGAGGTTGGGGTTGACGGCGGTGAGCGCGAAGGCCCAGAGGCCGGCGCCCGGCCCGGCGAGCCGGCGGCCGAAGCCGAAGGCGAGGAGGGCCAGGGCCGCGGCGGCGAGGTTGGCGAGGAGGCGGGCGGCGGTGAAGGGCTCGAGGCCGGTGGCGCGCGCCAGCGCGGCGGTGGCGAGCGGGTAGAGGAGCGGCCGGTAGTGGTCGCGCGGCAGCCGCCCGGCGAGGACCTCCTCGGCCTGCGCCACGTAGCCGTCGCGCTCCGCCGTCCCCGCCTCCTCGACCCAGTGAACGCAGGCGCCGAAGAGCGCGAGGGCCGCGAAGAGCGCCACGGCCGCCGCTGCTAGGATGCGCCGGATGCGTCGCACGCTCGCCGCTCTCGCCATCGCCGGTGGACTGATCGTACTGCGCGGCGGCGCGCTGGCGGCCCCCGCCGCGGCCGTGCCGGTCGATCCCGCGACCGCCGCCGCGGCGACGGCCGCACCGGAGCAGGACGCCGAGGAGTCCCACGGCGGCCCGGTGGTGCCGGTCCTCCTCGGGCTGGTGGTGATCCTCGCCGCCGCCAAGCTCGGCGGCGAGCTGTTCGAGCGCTTCGGCCAGCCGGCGGTCCTCGGCGAGCTGATCTTCGGCGTCGTCCTCGGCAACCTCGCCCTCCTCGGCATCGACGACTTCGAGTTCCTCGGCACCAACCCGGGGCTCGAGGTGCTCGCCCAGCTCGGGGTCATCATCCTGCTCTTCGAGGTCGGCCTCGAATCCGACGTCGGCGAGATGCTCGCGGTCGGCTGGTCGAGCCTGCTCGTCGCCTGCCTCGGGGTCGTGGCGCCGTTCTTCCTCGGCTGGGGCGTGGCGGCCTGGCTCCTGCCCGAGGAGCACTACCTCGCCCACGTCTTCATCGGCGCCACCCTCTGCGCCACCAGCGTCGGCATCACCGCGCGTGTCCTCGCCGACCTCGGCAAGGTCGCGACGCGCGAGGCGCGCATCGTCCTCGGCGCGGCGGTGATCGACGACGTCCTGGGGCTGGTCATCCTCGCCGTCGTCGCCGGGGTCATCGCCGCGGCCAACAGCGGCGGCGCCCTCGCCTGGCTGGACGTGGCGCTGATCGTGCTCAAGGCGGTTGCCTTCCTCGGCGGCGCCCTCCTCGCCGGCGGCTGGGCGGCGCCGCGCCTCTTCCGCCTCGCCGGCCGGCTGAAGATCCGTGGCATGCTGCTGACGGTGGCGCTGGGCGTTTGCTTCCTGCTCTCCTGGCTCGCGGACCTGATCGGCCTCGCCCCGATCGTCGGCGCCTTCGCCGCCGGGCTCATCCTCGACGAGGTCCACTACCGCGACTTCCGCGACCGCGGCGAGCACAAGCTCGAGGAGCTGCTGCGGCCGATCGCCACCTTCCTGGTGCCGGTCTTCTTCGTCCTGATGGGGGTGCGGGTGGACCTGGCGAGCTTCGGGCGCGTCGAGGTGCTGGGCTTCGCCGCAGTGCTGACCGCCGCCGCCATCGCCGGCAAGATGATCTGCGCCGCCGGTGTCCTCGAGCGCGGGCTGGACCGGCTGTCGGTGGCGGTCGGGATGGTGCCGCGCGGCGAGGTGGGGCTGATCTTCGCCGGCTTCGGCGCCCAACTCGTGCTCGGGGGGGAGCGGGTGATCGTGCCGGCGGTCTACGCGGCGATCGTCATCATGGTGATCGTCACCACCCTGATCAC
>DASWHY010000520.1:0-11630 GCA_036397955.1 Thermoanaerobaculia bacterium
CCGCGCATCGCCGAGTCGACGACCGCCGAGGTGGACGCCGGGCCCGCCAACGCCCCGGAGTTCGTCGCCAAGGGCTTCAAGATCGTCCGCTTCGGCGCCGAACCGGTGATCGTGCTGCGCGTCGCCGACACCGACTTCCGCGCCTTCGCCGCCACCTGCACCCACCTCGACTGCGTCGTCGAGTACCGCAAGGACCAGCAGGTGATCTGGTGCAACTGCCACAACGGGCAGTACGACCTGACCGGGCGCAACGTCGCCGGCCCGCCGCCGCGCCCGCTCGCCGCCTACCGCGTCCACCTCGTCGCCGGGCAGGGCGGCGGGCCGGCGACGCTCGTGGTGCAGAAGGCCTGAGCGATGGACGGCGCGCGCCGCGTCCGCATCGCGACCTGGCTCGACGAGCGGCTCTCGCTGGCGTCCGCCCGCGAGCTCGCCGCCCACAAGACGGTGCCGGTCCACCGCTACATGCCGCTCTACTACTTCGGCGGCATGACGCTCTTCTTCTTCCTCGTCCAGGTCATGACCGGCATGCTGCTGATGCTCTATTACCGGCCGTCGGCCGACGAGGCGTTCGAGTCGATCGAGTTCATCATGACGACGGTGCCGTTCGGCTGGCTGGTGCGCTCGATCCATTCCTGGTCGGCCAACCTGATGGTCTTCTTCGCCTTCGCCCACCTGGCGACCGTCTTCTTCCTCAAGGCCTACCGGCCGCCGCGCGAGCTGACCTGGATCACCGGCTGCCTGCTGCTCTTCCTCACCCTGGGCTTCGGCTTCTCGGGCTACCTGCTGCCCTGGAACCAGCTCGCCTTCTTCGCCACCAAGGTGGGCACCGACATCGCCGGCGCGGTGCCGCTGGTCGGCGAGTGGCTGCTGCGCTTCCTGCGCGGCGGCGAGCGGGTGGGCGGCGGCACCCTGTCGCGCTTCTACGGCTGGCACGTGGCGATCCTGCCGGCGCTGACGCTGCTGCTGCTCGGCGTCCACCTGCTGCTCGTGCAGCTCCACGGCATGAGCTTGCCTCCCGCCGTCGAGCGCGCCGAGCGGCGGCCACGGACGATGCGCTTCTTCCCCCACTTCGCCCTGCGCGAGCTGTTCGGCTGGACGCTGGCGCTCGGCGTCCTCGCCGCCCTCGCCGCCCTCTTCCCCTGGGAGCTGGGGGAGAAGGCGGACCCCTTCGCGCCGGCCTACCGGGACATCCGGCCCGAGTGGTACTTCATGTTCCTGTTCGAGACCCTCAAGCTGGTGCCGGGAGGCGAGATCGCGGGGGTCGAGTACGAGGCGATCCCGGTGCTGCTCTCGGGCGTCGCGGCGCTGCTCCTCGTGCTGGTACCGTTCCTCGACCGCGGCGTGGTGCGCCGCGGGCGCAGCCCGCTCTTCACCGCCGTCGGCCTCGCCGCCCTCGTCTACATCGTGGGCTTCACCGCTTGGGGGTACCGGTCGCTGGTGCCGGTCTGGGTGGTGCTCGCGACCGGCGCCGTCGTCCTCGTGCTCAGCCTCGGCACCGGCCGCGCCGGGGGGCACGGCCGGTGAAGGCCGCCGCGCTGGCGCTGCCGCTCGTCCTCCTCGCGGCCCCGGCCGCCGCCGCGCCGGCGGCGCCGACCTCCTGCATTGTCTGCCACGAGAACCCGGCGCTTTTCGAGGGGGAGGCGGCGCGGATCGTCGCCCACTTCCGCGACGACGTCCACGGCCGCGTCGGCCTCTCCTGCCACGCCTGCCACGGCGGCAACCCCGATCCCGCCCTGGCCGACGACCTCGCGGCGATGGACGAGGGCTTCGCGCCGAACCCCTTCCGCGGCTCCCCGGAGCGGGCCGCGATCCCTTCCTTCTGCGGCCGCTGCCACTCCGATCCCGACTTCATGAAGCGCTTCCGGCCGGACCTGCGCGTCGACCAGGAGCGCGAGTACCGGACGAGCCGCCACGGCGAGGCGCTGGCGCGCGGCGACACCCGGGTGGCCACCTGCATCGACTGCCACGGGGTGCACGGCATCCTGCCGGTCGGCGACCCGCGCTCGCGGGTCCACCCGAAGCGGGTCGCCGAGACCTGCGGCGCCTGCCACGGCGACCCGCGGCGGATGGCCGGCTACGCGCTGGCGGACGGGCGCCCGTTGCCGATCGACCAGTACGCCCACTGGCGGCGGAGCGTCCACGCCGAGGCGCTGCTCGAGCGCGACGACCTCTCGGCGCCGACCTGCAACGACTGCCACGGCAACCACGGCGCGGCGCCGCCGGGGGTGGGATCGGTGGCCTTCGTCTGCGGTCACTGCCACGGCCGGGAAGCCGAGCTGTTCCGCGCCAGCCCCAAGCAGGAGGGGTTCGCGGCCCACAACGAGCTGCTGGCCGCCGCCGGCCCAGAAGGGTGCGCCGCCTGCCACGAGGCGCCGGAGCCGCAGGCCGCGATGCGCTCGGCCCACGGCTTCACCGAGTGCGCTTCCTGCCACGGCAACCACGCGGTCGTCCGCCCGACGGTGGCCATGCTCTCGCCGCTGCCGGCGACCCCGTGCGCGTTCTGCCACGAGGGCTCGGGCCCTCTCGCCCGGGACGTCGCCGAGCCGCGGCGCACGCGCGCCAGCTATCTCGAGACGCGCGACGCCCTGCTCGCCGCCGCCGGCCGGCTCGGCCTGGGCGGCGAGGAGCGCTTCGACTGGCTAGTCGACCGCGCCCGCACGCTGCCCGCGCACTCGCTGCCCGAGGAGTCCGGCGGCGGGCGCGGCGCCCTGCGCCCGGAGTTCGAGCGGCTGTTCACCAAGTTCCGCATCGGCAAGGTGCACTTCACCTACCGCGACCCGGCCAGCGGCAAGCCCGCGCGCGCCGCGGTGGCGCGCTGCGCCGACTGCCATGCCGCGAGCCCGGTCCTCGCCGGCGAGCCGGTCGGCCTGCGCACGGCGGGACAGATGCTCGGCGGCATGCGGGAGCTGACCGCGCTCACCGCCCGCGCCGAGCGCATCCTCCTGGCCGCCCGGCGGGGCGGCGTCGAGACGCGCGAGGCGCTGGCGGAGATCGACGCCGCGGTGGACGCCCAGATCGAGCTCGAGGTGCTGGTCCACGGCTTCTCGACGGCGCCCCACGGGGCGTTCGCGAAAAAGCAGCGGCTAGGCGTGGCGCGCGCCCGGGCCGCCCTCGCCGCCGGCCGGCGGGCCCTCGACGAGCTGGCCTACCGGCGCCGCGGGCTGGCGCTCTCGCTGCTGCTCATCCTGCTGGTGCTGATCGGCCTGGCGCTCAAGATCCGCCAGCTCTCCCGCGACGAGCCGCCCGCACCCGCCGAGTGACGGTCAGCCCGCCCGCCGCGCCAGCCGCGGCGCGGCGATGAAGGCGAGGCCGCAGAGGGCAAGCGCCACGAAGAGGGTCGCCGGGCGGCCGTGCGGCAGGTCCTCGAAAGGGAGCTTGAGGACGGCGAGCAGCAGCGTCGGGTAGACGAGAAACCGCGCCTCGCGGAAGCGCTCCCGGCGCGAGATCCAGCCGAGGAGGACGGCCACGGCGCTCAGGGCGGCGGTGCGCACCGTCGCCAGCATGGCGGGATCGCACCCCGGCCCGGCGGCGCCCGCGACCGCCGGCACGACGAAGTGCAGCGCCGTCCCCGCCGCGCCCCAGACCAGCACCGTCAGCTGCAACGCACGCGTCAGCGCGCGATAGGGCTCCCAGAACGGGGCGGGGCGCGGCAGGGGCAGGGCGCTGAGCACCGCCGCGGCCGCCAGGGCGAGGAAGGCCGCGGGCCGCAGCGGCGGCCAGGGCGTCGCCGGGGGAGCGACGAAGGCGTAGGCGGCGGCGGTCAGGAGGCCGGAGGCGGCGGCCGCGGCGAGGGCATAGCTTGCGCCGTGCAGGCCGAGGGTGACCCGCCGCCGGCGGAGCGCCTGCCAGCCGAGGAGCGGCGCAAGGGCGGCCCAAGCGACCGCCCTCGCCGCCGGCGGCAGGAGGAGGCCGCTGCCGCCCAGGGCGAAGGCGAGGGCGAGCGTGCTGGCGAGCAGGAGCTTCCGCCGCGCCTCCCGCGGCACCAGGCGGAAGGCCGCGGCGTAGCAGGCGGCCGCGAGCAGCAGGCCCAAGCCGCCCGCGATCCAGACCGCCGCGGGACCGCTGCGCGGCGCCAGCGCCATCGCGCCGCCGTAGCCGACGGCGGCGGCGAGCGCGGCCTGGACACCGGCGAAGACGTCAACCTCGCGCCCGCCGCGGAGAAGCTGGAGGCCGAGGACCGCCAGGTAGCCCAGGCAGAGCGCGAGGCAGACGGCGAGGGCCGCGGGCAGCCCCCGCCCCTGCGCCAGGGCGCCGAAGGCGACGAGCAGCCCCGCGAGCTGGCCGGTCGTCGCCAGGGTCCAGCCGAGCCCCCGCCAGCCGCGCCCGTAATCGAGGAGCAGACCGAGGCCGCCGAGGAGCACGAGGCCGGCGCCGAAAGGGACCGGCGAGCGGGTGCCCGCGAGCAGCGCGAGCGCCGCGGGCGGCGCGCCGAGCGCGACGAGCCAGGCCAGGGCGTGGAGCTCGCGCCGCCAGGCGACGGCGAGGCAGGCGGCGAGGAAGGCCGCCAGCGCCAGGGCCGCCGCCGGCGGCGAGAGGTCGTGGAAGCGGACCGTCGTCTCCCAGAGGAGCGGCAGGCCGAGGAGCACGGCCGCGGCGCCGTGGAACGCCGCGCCGGCGGGCGCGCGCCGGGCGCCGGCCCGGTCCGCCAGGAGCAACCAGCCGAGGGTGTAGAGGGCCGCCAGGACGACGCCGGTCCCGCGGCCGAGAACGCCGGCGGCGGTCAGCGCCCGCAGCAGGTAGCCGCCGCCGAGGACGATCAGCGTCCGGCCGACGAGCGCCAACGAGCGGGTGAGGTCCGGCGCGGGCGGCGCCGGCGCTGCGGCGGGCTCAGATGCCGCGGCCGAGACCGCCGCCGCGGCGGCGGGCGGAGCGAGCGGCGCCCGCGCCTCCAGCTCCGCGACCCGCGCCGCGAGGGCGGCGAGGGAGCCGGCCAGCTCCTCGACTCTCGCCGCGAGGGGCGACGGCCGCTCCTCCTCGCACCGGCTCGCGTCGGGGTCCAACGCCTACCAGCCCGCCGGCGCGCGCCAGGTCTGGAGGATCTGCACGTAGTTGGCGCGCTCGTAGGCGGCCGGCTCCGGACAGTGGACGAGGCTCAGCGCGCCGCGCATCTGATCGAGCGAGTCGTACCCCTGCTCGGCCATCCAGCTCATCATCTCGTCGCGCACCAGGCGCAGGAACTCGGGGCCGTGCCGCAGCAGGGCGGAGACGAGTTGCACCGCGTGCGCTCCCGCCATCACCGCCTTGACGGCGTCGCGCGCCGAGTGGACGCCGCCGGTGGCCGCCAGCGACGCCTTGAGCCGGCCGGAGAGGATCGCCAGCCAGCGCAGCCGCAGCGGCAGCTCGGCGCTGTCCGAGAGGTGGAGCGTCCGCTGCACGTCGAGCCGCTCGACGTCGAGGTCCGGCTGGTAGAAGCGGTTGAAGAGGACCAAACCGTCCACGTGCGCCGCGTCGAGCTGGTGCGCGAAGGCGGCGAGGGAGGTGTAGAAGGGGGAGAGCTTGACGGCCACCGGGATGGCGACCTCCTCCTTGACCGCGCGCACCATCGCCAGAGTCCGGCGCTCGATCTCCTCGCCGCTCTCCAGCGGGTCGGTCGCCAGGGCGTAGACGTTGAGCTCCAGGGCGTCCGCCCCCGCCGCCTCCATCTGCCGCGCGTAGCCGAGCCAGCCCCCTTCGCTCGTGCCGTTGAGCGAGGCGATGACCGGCACCGCCAGCGCCGCGCGCGCCCTGCGGATCCGCTCCAGGGCCTGCTCCGGCCCGAGCGGCGGGCCGGCGGCCGCGGGGAAGTAGGAGAGGGCCTCGGCGGTCGATTCGCAGTGCGCCTCGAGCTGGAGGCTCGCCAGCTGCTCGCGGGTGATCTGCTCTTCGAAGAGCGACGGCAGCACGACGGCGGCCGCGCCGGCGTCCTCCAGCCGCCGCAGCGTGTCGAGATCGTCGGCCATCGGCGAGGCGCCGACGACCAGCGGGCTCTTGAGCCGGATGCCGAGGTAGCGCGTCGAGAGGTCCATCGCTCCTCCTCTCAGCTCGCCGCCGGCAGGTGCAGAGCGGCGAGCTGTTGGTAGACGGCCGTGCGGCGGGCGGCCTCGCGCTCGGCCGCGGCGGTGAAGCGCCGGAAGCGCTCCGGGTCGAGCTGCTCGACGCGGCGGAAGCGCCCCTCGTTGCGCATGTACTCGGCCGGCCCGACGCGCGGCGGCGGCGCGTCGAGCTGCAGCGGCGGCTCGCCCTGCGGGATGCGCCGCGGATCGAAGCGGTAGAGCGGCCACACCCCCGAGGCCACCGCCAGCTCCTGCTGGCGCAGCCCCTGCGACAGGTCGTAGCCGTGCGCGACGCAGTGGCTGTAGGCGATGACCAGGGAGGGGCCGGGGTACGACTCCGCCTCGAGCAGCGCGCGCACGGTCTGGTTGATCTTGCCGCCGAAGGCCACCCGCGCCACGTAGACGTGGCCGTAGCTCATGGCGTAGAGGCCGAGGTCCTTCTTGCCCTGCTCCTTGCCGGCGGCCGCGAACTTGGCCACCGCGCCGAGCGGCGTCGCCTTGCTCATCTGGCCGCCGGTGTTGGAGTAGACCTCGGTGTCGAGCACCAGGACGTTGACGTCGCGGCCGAGGGCGAGGACGTGGTCGAGGCCGCCGAAGCCGATGTCGTAGGCCCAGCCGTCGCCGCCGACGATCCAGACGCTGCGGCGCACCAGGGAGTCGGCCAAGGCGTCCAGGCGCCGCGCCGCGGGGCGCTCGATGGCCGCCAGGCGCCGCCGCAGCTCGGCGACGCGCGCCCGCTGTTCGGCGATCCCCGCCTCGCTCGGCTCGCCGCCGGCGAGGAGCCCCGCGACCAGCTCCTCCCCCACCTCCCCCGCCATCCCGCGCAGCAGCTCCCGCGCCTGCGCCGCCTGCTGGTCGAGCGCCAGGCGGAAGCCGAGGCCGAACTCGGCGTTGTCCTCGAACAGCGAGTTGGACCAGGCCGGGCCGCGCCCCGCGCGGTCGGTGCAGTACGGCGTGGTCGGAAGGTTGCCGCCGTAGATCGACGAGCAACCGGTGGCGTTGGCGACCAGCAGGCGGTCGCCGAAGAGCTGGGTGAGGAGCTTGACGTAGGGGGTCTCGCCGCAGCCGGCGCAGGCGCCGGAGAACTCGAAGAGCGGCTCGAGGAGCTGGGAGCCCTTGGCGTCCAGGCGCCCGACGCGGGCGCGGTCGAGCGGCGGCAGGTCGAGGAAGAAGGCCCAGTTGGCCCGCTCGCGCTCGCGCAGCGGCTGCTGCGGCGCGAGGTCGAGCGCCTTGTGCCGCGGGTTGGAGCGGTCCTTGGCCGGGCAGACCTCGACGCACAGCTCGCAGCCGGTGCAGTCCTCGGGCGCGACCTGGACGGTGTACTTCATGCCGCGCAGCTCGGCGGTACGGCTGTCGGTCGAGAGGAAGTCGGCGGGGGCGCCCACCAGCTCCTCGGGCGCATAGACCTTGGTGCGGATCGCCGCGTGCGGGCAGACGAAGGCGCACTGGTTGCACTGGATGCAGAGATCGGCGTCCCAGACCGGGATGCGCTGCGCCAGGTTGCGCTTCTCCCAGCGGGCGGTGCCGAGCGGCCAGGTGCCGTCCACCGGGAAGGCGCTCACCGGCAGCAGGTCGCCCTTGCCGGCGAGGATCACCGCCGTCACCCGCTGCACGAAGTCGGGCGCCGTCTCCGGCACGAGCGGCGGGCCGGGAGCGGCCGTCGTCCGGCTCGGCACCGGCACTTCGTGCAGGCGCTCCAGCGCGCCGCCGACGGCGCGCAGGTTGCGCGCCACCGCCTCGTCCCCCTTGCCCTCGTAGCTCTTGCGGATCGCCGCCTCGATGCGGGCGAGCGCCGCCTCGCGCGGCAGCACGCCGGCGAGGGCGAAGAAGCAGGTCTGCATCACGGTGTTGATGCGCCGCCCGAGCCCGGCCTCGCCGGCCAGGCGGTAGGCGTCGATGGCGTAGAGGCGGAGCCCCTTCGCCAGGATCCCCTCCTGCACTTGGAGCGGCAGGCGGTCCCAAACCTCTTCGGGCGGACCGGGAGCGTTGAGCAGGAGGGTGGCCCCCGGCGCGGCGCAGCCGACCACGTCGTAGCGCTCCAGCAGCTCGAACTGGTGGCAGGCGACGAAGCCGGCCTGCTGGATCAGGTAGGCGGAGCGGATCGGCGCCGGCCCGAAGCGCAGGTGGGAGACGGTGACGGCGCCCGCCTTCTTCGAGTCGTAGACGAAGTAGCCCTGGACCTGCCCGCCGGTCGCCTCGCCGATGATCTTGATCGAGTTCTTGTTGGCGCCCACCGTGCCGTCGGCGCCGAGGCCGAAGAAGACGGCGCGGACCACCTCCTCCGGCTCGATGTCGAGGGCGCGGTCCCAGCCGAGCGAGGTGCGGCTGACGTCGTCGACGATGCCGACGGTGAAGTGGTTCTTGGGCCGCGCCGCGGCCAGCTCGTCGTAGATTCCCTTGACCATCGCCGGCGTCAGCTCCTTCGAGGAGAGCCCGTAGCGCCCGCCGACGACGCGCGGCGGCGCGAACGGCAGCCGGCCCTCCGCCTCCGCCTCGGCCAGTGCGGCGAGGACGTCGAGGTGGAGCGGCTCGGCGGGCGCGCCCGGCTCCTTGGTGCGGTCGAGCACGGCGAGCGAGCGCACCGTAGGCGGCAGGGCCGCGAAGAAGTCGGCGGCGGCGAACGGGCGGAAGAGCCGCACCTTGACCACGCCCACCCGCTCGCCGCGGCCGACCAGCCAGTCCACCGTCTCGTGCACCGTCTCGGCGCCCGAGCCCATGAGGACGACGACCCGCTCCGCCTGCGGATGGCCGTGGTAGTCGAAGAGGCGGTAGCGGCGGCCGCTGCGCGCGGCGAGCTCGTCCATCAGCCGGCGGACGAGCGCCGGGCAGGTCCGGTAGAAGGGGCTCGCCGCCTCGCGGGCCTGGAAGAAGGTGTCCGGGTTCTGCGCCGTGCCGCGCACCACCGGCCGCTCGGGGGTGAGGGCGCGGGCGCGGTGCGCCCGGATCGCGTCCTCGTCGAAGAGGGCGCGCAGGTCGTCGTCGCCCAGCTCCTCGATCTTGGCCAGCTCGTGCGAGGTGCGGAAGCCGTCGAAGAAGTGGAGGAAGGGGACGCGCGAGAGCAGGGTGGCGGCATGGGCCAGGGCGGCGAAGTCGTGCGCCTCCTGCACCGAGCCGGCGGCCAGCATGGCGAAGCCGGTCGGCCGGCAGGCCATGACGTCGGAGTGGTCGCCGAAGATCGAGAGCGCGTGCGTCGCGACGCTCCGCGCCGCCACGTGGAGGACGAACGGGGTCAGCTCGCCGGCGATCTTGTACATGTTCGGGAGCATCAGCAGCAGCCCTTGCGAGGCGGTGAAGGTGGTCGCCAGCGCGCCGGTCTGGAGCGCGCCGTGGACGGCGCCGGCGACGCCCCCTTCGGACTGCATCTCGACGACCTGCGGCACCGCGCCCCAGAGGTTAGGCCGGCCGGCGGCCGCCCATTCGTCGGACAGCTCCCCCATCGCCGAGGAGGGGGTGATCGGGTAGATGGCGATCACCTCGCTGGCGCGGTAGGCCACGGAGGCCGCGGCCTCGTTGCCGTCGACGGTGATGCGTCTGCGCTCGGCCATCGCGTGCCCCCTGTGGCTCAGGCCGCCGCGCGGCCGGTTTCGGCGCGCGCCGCGCACCGCCGCTCGAAGCGGCGGGCGAAGACCGCGGCCATGGTCTTGAGCTTGAGGCTCTGCACGGGGTAGCGGCGCGGCGAGAGGCCGCGGCACTCCTCGGGCAGCAGCACCAGGCTGACGTGGACGTTCGGCGCGCAGCCGATCGGCAGGCCGCGCTCCATGCAGGCCTCGTAGAGGCGGCGGAAGACCGGCACCAGCTCTTCGGTGCGCGGCGGCTCGGCGTCCTCGAGGTCGGTGCCGGTGAGCGGCCGGAAGACGCAGACCGTGGGAATGGCGCCGACCGCGGTGATCCAGTCGATCGCCGCGATCGACGATTCCGGCGGCTCGAGCCCGGCGATGATCTCGCCGTTCGTCACCCACGGCTCGTCGCGCGGCCCGGAAGAGCCGAGCGCGGCGCAGTAGCGGATCGCCTCGAGGTAGTGGTCGAGGCCGTACTCGGCGTCCTTGCCCGGGCAGATCGCGCGGAAGAGCCCGCGGTCCCAGATCTCGAAGCAGAAGGAGACGCGGTTGACCCCCATCGCGCGCAGGGCGCGATAGCGCTCGAGGTCGCGGTGCGGCGGCGTCTGCACGCCCACCAGCAGCCCCAGCTCGCTCTTGATGCGCCGGATGTAGGGCTCCAACAGGTCGAGGTAGGTGTCGCCGTCGTAGTGGCCGGTATTGAAATCGACGTAGGTGATGCCCGACTCCTCGCGCGCCGCCCGCACCACCTCCAGGACCTCGGCGACGGACTTCTCGTCGGCGTCGTCGAGGCCGAGGTTCAAGCCCACCGAGCAGAACTTGCAGTTGACGCGCTGCGGCTTCTGCGTCCAGTACTCGCAGACCTTGGCCTGGTAGATGCCGAGGTAGGTGCCTTGCAGCGTGCCGATGCGGGTCATCGGCTTGCCGCTCGCCGTCGTCCGCTCGTACCAGCCCGGGCGCGGGGCGAGCTCGACCGGCGCCACGTCCTCGCCGTCCCGGCGCAGCCGGTAGCGGCCGCCGGCGCGGTGCAGCGTGTAGGGCGAGCGCGCGGCGAACCGCTCGCTCACCGGCACGTTGGTCCAGAGGCCGCCGGGGAGGACCAGCTCGAGGCCGCTCCCCAGCCCGGCGCGGGTGCGCAGGATCTGCCGGCCGCCGTCCCGCTCGAGGAAGCAGGAGTCGTCCAGGCGGAGTCCCCGGCAGTAGAGGTCGAGCTTGAGCAGCGCCGGCGCGGCGCGCAGCGCGGCGGGGGCGAGGGACGGCGCGCTCACGCCCGCCAGCCTCCCGCCAGGGCGAGCGCCGGCCGCTGGCGCGACAGCGCGAAGAAGCGGACGAAGTCGGCCTCGGTGAGGATGCCGACCGGCCGCGCGCCTTCGACGACCGGCAGGCAGCCGTACTTGTTGTCGAACATGGTGACCGCGGCCTCGTCCAGCAGCTGCTCGGGATCGGCGGTCTCCACCTCCGAGGTCATCGCCTCGTCGACGCGGATGCGCCGCAAGACGGTGCGCGCCAGGCTGAGCGGCAGCGCCACCTGCTCGATCAGCGAGTGGCGGAGCAGGTCGCGGTGGGTGAGCAGGCCGACGAGGTCGCCGTCGGTGTCCACCACCAGCAGGTGCCGGATGCGGTGGTCCAGCATCAGCTCGTAGGCCTTGGCGAGACTCTCCTCGGGGCCGACGGCGATTACTCCAGGGCTCATCAGGTCGCGGACGTGCAAGTCGTGCATGGCAGGTCTCCGGGGTCGGGCGCCGGGAACCACCCCCGCGCCGAGGCCACTTTCGCCCGAGGGGGAGATCGGCGCCGACACCCCGAAGGGCGGAACGGCGCGCGCCGGCGGGTAGGGAGCGGGGCCCCGCGTCCCCACCCGGGCGGGTGGGAGCCGCTAGGTCTTGGCGCCGGGGCCGGCGAGGCGGTTGCGCAGCGCGAAGGCGACGACCTGGGCGCGGTTGTGCAGGTGCAGCTTGTCGAGGATGTTGCGGACGTGGAACTTGACCGTGTTCTCGGTGACGCTGAGGTGGTGCGCGAGATCCGCGTTCGACGTCACCCC
>DASWHY010000521.1:0-3003 GCA_036397955.1 Thermoanaerobaculia bacterium
CCGCCGGCGCGAGGAGGGCGGCGGGGAGGAGCGTCCAGGGGAAGAGCGCGCCGAAGAGGTCGGGGCGGCGGGTGAGAAAGCGCGGCACGTCGATCGCGAACTCCGGCAGGCGGCGGCGCTCAGCGATCGTCACCGCTTCCCACCCGGGGAGGAGCGTCTGGCCGGCGATCGCGACCGGCGCGGGAAAGATCGGGTTGCCGGTCGACCAGGCGTTGCGGACGTAGGTGTAGCCGCCGGCGGCGAGCGCCACGCCGGCAGCCAGCGCCAGCACGCTGAGGCCGCGCCGCACGCTCCACTCGCGGCGATGGGCCGCGGCGCTCGCCGCCAGTACGAGGAGGAGCGGCCCGCAGAAAAGGAGGCCGATGTATTTGGTGCCGACGAGGAGCCCGACGGCGAGCCCGGCGTAGATCGACCGGCCCGCCGCCGGGCGCCGGCCCAGGAGGAGGAGCGCATCGCCCGCGCCGACGGCGAAGAAGGCGGTCGAGAGGTCGTTGCCGGCGGAGAGTGAGAAGAGCGGCACCATCCGCGGCGTCGCCCAGAAGAGCGCCGCGGCGAGGAGCGCGTTGCGCCACGAGAGCCCGAGAGTGCGGGCGAGCGCGGCGACGGCGGCGAGGGCGGCCGACAGGAACGGAAGCTGCGCCCAGCGGGCGGCGACGTCGCTGTCGCGGAAGGGCGCGAGGAGGACCCAGGCGACGAGCTCCGAGCCGA
Organism: Thermoanaerobaculia bacterium; assembly: GCA_036397955.1. Classification (GTDB taxonomy): domain Bacteria; phylum Acidobacteriota; class Thermoanaerobaculia; order Multivoradales; family UBA5704; genus DASUNQ01. The sequence continues at coordinate 709 of DASWHY010000521.1, forward strand.
TCGGGTAGAAGGCGGTGCTCGGGTCGCCCATGTCGAACTTCAGCATCCGCAGATCGCCGTAACGGTGCCAGGTGGCAACGGCGGAGAGGTGATAAGAGAGGTCGTCGAAGCCGAAGCTCCCGGGGAGAGCGTAGCGCTCCGCGCGCACGGCCCTCAGGGTGACGACCGCCAGCCCCAGGAGCGCCGCCGCGAGGAGCAGCCGCTCGAGGGCGAGGAGACGCGGGGCGGCGGGCGGAGGCGGCGACGCCTCCGCGGTCGCTCGCGCGACGGCCAGCCGGCCGCGCGCGGCCCAACGCACCGCCAGCGCCGCCGCCGCGCTGCCGATCAGGAACGGCGCCGGCCGCAGCCAACCGCAGTGCCCGAGGAATGTCGCGGTCGCCGTGGCGAGCGCGACGGCGACGCAGAAGGCGCAGGTCGCCCGCGAGGCCCGCCCCGCGTCGGGCAGCAGCGCCAGCGCCGCCGCCCACCCCGCCCTGCCCAGCGCCGCGACGACCGCCGCGAGCACCGCGGCCTGCACCCCCCGCGGCGCGTCCGCCCACACCGCCCCGAGCGCGAGCAGTCCCGCGGCGACCAGGTCGGGAAGCAGGCGGCGCGGCATCCTCCCCACAGGGTATCGTTACGCGCGAGCTTCCGCCCGATGCGCCTGCGCTCCGTCCACGCCCTCTCGCTCGGCCTCCTGCTGCTCGGGCTCTCGGCCACCCTCTACAAGGTCCACTTCCCGCCCGGGCCGATCGCCGACGAGGCGGCCTACGTCATGATGACGCAGAGCCTCTGGCACGACCGCGACCTTGCCTACGACCACCGCGACCTGCTGCGCGCCTACCAGGTCTGGGACCAGGGGCCCTACGGCGTCATCCTCTTCACCACCGACGGCGGCCGCTCGATGCACTACGGCAAGCCCTACGTCTACTCGGCGGCGGCGCTGCCCTTCTACGCCCTCTTCGGCGTCCAGGGGCACCTGGTCTTCAACATGGCCCTCTGGCTGGCGATGGTGGCGGGCGCCGTCTGGTACCTGCGCGGCGAGCCCGGCCACGTGGGCTTGTGGGTGGGCGGCTTCTTCTTCGCCTCGGCGGCCTTCGTCTACGTCTTCTGGATGCAGCCCGAGGTCTTCAACATGGCCTGCCTCTTCTTCCCGCTGCTCGTCTGGCAGGCGCTGCGCCGGCGCGTCGAGTGGGAGCGGCGGCACTACTGGCTCCTGGCCGGCGCCGGGACGCTCCTCGCCGCTGCGTTCGTGTCGAAGGAGCCGACCATTCTCCTCGGCGCGCCGATCGCCCTCGACCTCCTCTGGCAGCGGCGGTGGAAGGCGCTCGCCTGGCTCGCGGCGCCGAGTCTCCTCGCGCTCCTCCTCCTGGCCGGCGTGCAGTGGCGGGCGACCGGCACCTGGAGCCCCTACCGCAACGTCCAGCGGCGCTCCTTCGAGAGCGAGTACCCGGTCGAGAGCCGCAAGGACCTCTGGCAGCTCTACCGCGGCACCAGCTTCGGCTCCTGGTCGGGGCTCGGCGTACAGACCTCGCCGCGGGTCTTCGTCCGCGACCTCGGCTACTTCTTCGCCGGGCGCCACACGGGGCTGCTGCCCTACTTCCCGTTCGCCCTCTTCGCCCTGGCGCTCTACCTGCGCGGGCCGCGCGACCGCTCGCGCCACCTGCTGCTCGCCGCCGCCGCCGCCTACTGCCTGCTGATCCTCGTCCTCCGCCCCTACAACTACCACGGCGGCGCCGGCTTCGTCGGCAACCGCTACTTTGCCAGCGTCTATCCGGCGATGCTCTTCCTGCCGGCGCGGATGGGGGCGCGGCGGAGCCTGGCGCTCCCCTTCGCCGCGGCCGGCCTCTGGACCGCCTCGGTCGTCGCCGTGCCGCTCCTCCAGGTGGCGCCCGAGGCGACCCTCCAGGCGCACGTCCGCACGCCGACCTTCCAGGCGCTGCCGTTGGAGCTCACCCTGCTGGCCAACGGCCGCGTGCCGGGCTACTGGATCCGCGGCTGGGGGGACGCGATCTGGATCACGCCGAAGCACAACTTCCACGCCGAGGAGCGCCACCCGCACGGCGTCTGGGTGCGCGGCGCCTCGCGCTCGGAGGTCGTGCTGGTGACGATCGCGCCGCTCGACGCCCTGCGCTTCACCGCCCGCTCGATCGCGGCCGAGAACACCCTGATCCTCGACAGCGGCGTCGATCGCGTCGTCGTCCGCTTCGACACCGAAGGCAAGCGCCTCGGCGCCCCGGTCGAGCTGCGCCTCGAGCCCGTCGCCCGCGACCTCGGCGCCTTCCTCCCCACCGCCCCGGCCGAGTACTACTACCG
>DASWHY010000522.1:0-2489 GCA_036397955.1 Thermoanaerobaculia bacterium
GCGCGTAGCGATCGCCAGGTGCGCGGCGTTCGCGGCGTCGCGGACCACGTACAGCATGTTGTCGTCGTAGTGGGCGATGTCGAACTTGTAGACCGCCGGGCCCCACGCCAGCGTCCACTTGCCGTCGGTCAGCGGCTCGGCCTTGAGCTGGTCCACGAGGCAGGGGTAAAGCTCGGTTTCCACCTTGTCGTCCGAGCCCGTGAGCTCCTCGCCGAGGTAGGCGACGAAGGCGAGAGTGGCCATCTGCTGCTGGATGGCTTCACTGGCCGGCTGGCCGCCGGCAGGCGCGACGGGTTCCGGCGCCGTCTGAGGCGGCAGCCCGCAGCCGAGAACGGCACTCAGAGCGAGGCAGGCGAGGAGCGCACGCAGCGTCCAGGGTCTCATCGAATTTCCCTCCGCGGGGGCTGCGATCCACTCTACACTCTCGCCGGTGAGAGCCGTCCGCCCCCACCTCGACCTCGAGCGCGAGCTGAACCCCGAGCAGATCGCCGCCGTCACCCACGGCGAGGGGCCGCAGCTCGTCTTGGCCGGGGCGGGGTCGGGGAAGACCCGCGTCATCACTTACCGCATCGCCTGGCTGGCGCAGGAGCGGGGGATCGACCCCGGGCACCTGGTCGCCGTCACCTTCACCAACAAGGCGGCGGGCGAGATGCGCGAGCGGGTCGAGCGCCTGCTCGGCATCTACCCGCTCCCCGCGATCGTCGGCACCTTCCACCGCTACTCGCTCATCCTGCTCCGCCGCTACGGCGAGCGCGTCGGGCTCAAGCGCGACTTCGCGATCCTCGACACCGCCGACCAGCTCGGCCTGGTCAAGCAGGCGCTGGCCGCCGAGGGGCTGTCGGAGAAGGCGTTCTCGCCGCGCGCCGTGCTGGCCGAGATCAGCTCGGCCAAGAACCGCCTGCTCGACGCCGCCGCCTACGAGGCGCAGGCGCAGCACTTCTTCCAGAAGAAGGCGGCGCTCCTCTACCGCCGCTACCAGGGGCTCCTGCAGCAGGCCTCGGGGGTCGATTTCGACGACCTCCTCGCCTTCGCGGTCAAGCTCCTCGCGACCGACGAGGAGCTGCGCGCCCGCATCCGCCGGCGGACGGAGTACCTGCTGGTCGACGAGTACCAGGACACCAACCACGCCCAGCTCCGCCTGATCCAGGAGCTGGCCGGGCGCGACGGCAACCTGACCGCGGTCGGCGACGAGGACCAGGGGATCTACCGCTGGCGCGGCGCCGAGCTGGCCAACATCCTGGAGTTCGAGAAGGGCTTCCCCGGCGCCGTGGTGCGGAAGCTGGAGCGCAACTACCGCTCGACCCAGAACGTCCTCGACATCTCGGGGGCGCTCGTGGCGCACAACGTCCATCGCCGCGGCAAGCGCTTGTGGACCGACGCCGGCGCCGGCGAGCTGGCGCAGCTCTTCAAGGCGCTCGACGAGGGGGACGAGGCGCGCTGGATCGTCGACACCATCCAGACGCTGCGCCGCGACCACAAGCTCGCCGACATCGCGGTCCTCGTCCGCACCAACGCGCAGACCCGGGCGATCGAGGACGAGCTGCTGGCGCGCGAGGTGCCGTACGTGCTGGTCGGCGGCACCCGCTTCTACGACCGCGCCGAGATCAAGGACCTGGTCGCCTACCTGCGCGTCCTGCGCAACCCGCGCGACAGCTTCTCGCTCGCGCGCATCCTGAACCAGCCGCCGCGCGGCATCGGCAAGGCGACGCAGGAGCTGCTGCAGACGCAGGCGGCGCAGCTCGGCCAGCCGCTCTGGGACGTGCTTCTCCTCGACCAGCTCGGCAACCTCCCCGGCAAGAGCGCCGCCGCGCTGCGCAAGTTCCGCGACCTGATCCTCGACCTCCAGCGCGACGCCCAGGAGCTGCCGCTGCCGGCGCTCCTCGACCGCCTGCTCGCCGCCACCGGCTACCCCGACCTCTTCGACAAGAACGACCCCGAGGAGCTGGCGCGGCTCGAGAACCTGCGCGAGTTCCTCTCCGCGGCGCAGGACTTCACCGAGGCCAACAGCACCAACGCCGCCGACGAGGACCTGCTGACCGGCTTCCTCGACCACGTCTCGCTGGTCACCGACCTCGACACCTGGCAGAGCGAGCGCGGGGTGTCGCTGATGACGCTGCACAGCGCCAAGGGGTTGGAGTTCCGGGCGGTGGTGGTCTCGGGGCTGGAGGACGGCCTGCTGCCGCACTTCAACGCCCAGGGGGCGCGCGAGGACGTCGAGGAGGAGCGGCGGTTGCTCTACGTGGGGATGACGCGGGCGCGCGAGCGGCTGTACCTGTCGTGCTGCCGGCGGCGGCGGATCGCCGGGCGCTACCAGGACCAGGAGGAGTCCCCGTTCCTCGCCGAGCTGCCGGAGCACCTGCGCGAGGTGACGTCGAGCCCGTCGCTCGCCTGGGAGCCGCCGCGCGGCGAGCGGGCGGCGGCGGTGTACTCGTTCTTCGGACGCAGCGGCGGGGCCGGCGCGCGGGCGGGCGCCGCGGCGGGCTCGGGCT
>DASWHY010000523.1:0-6122 GCA_036397955.1 Thermoanaerobaculia bacterium
CGGCGCGCTCGAAGCCCTGCCAGGTGGCCGCCTGGTGGCAGGTGATGCAGCGGTCGGCGCGCCCCAGCTCGGCGATCCAGTGCTGCTGGATGCCGGCGGGCACGGTCGCCGCCTTGTCCGCGCCCAGCTTCTCCGCCACCAGGTTGCGGAACTGCCACTGGTAGTAGCGCCAGTCGTGCTGGCGGTCGGCCCAGGCGAAGAGGACGGTGGAGGCGACCAGCGCCAGGCCCACCGCCGCCAGCACCGGCCGGTCGCGCCGCGGGTACGGGGAGTTGGTGCGCTTCTCCATCTCAGATCCTCCCCGGGATCTCGGGCCACTCCTCCCACGGCCAGTAGAAGTGCCAGTAGGGGCCGCGGCAGAAGGTGCCGATGAGGGTCAAGACGAGGACGAGCACGACGAGCAGCAGGAAGACCGCGTTCTGCCGCCGGCGGCTCTTGGGGAACCAAGCCCCCGCCGCCTCGCGCGGGCTCTTGTCCCACCACGGCCAGAGGGTCAGGACCGTGATCAGCAGGCCCGGCAGCAGGACGCCGCCGAGGAAGGCGCCGTTGATCGTCAGCTCGCCGATGTGGACCGTGGTGTCGGTGACGATCTCCTGCAGCCAGAGGAAGTACCACGGCGCCTTCGCCGGGTTCGGCGTCACCAGCGGGTTCGCCGGCTCCTCGAGCGGCGAGGGCAGGAAGAGCGCCAGGATGCCGACCAGAGCGATCGTCCCCAGGATCACGATCGCGGCGCGGCGCACGAGATCGGGGACGGCGTTGACGGTGGCGTCCGGGGCCTCGAGGCTGCGGGCGCGGATCGCCGGCGACTGGCCGCGCGCCACGCCCAGCAGGGTGTAGGTCTTGGTCGGCGCCGGCGGCACCTCGGCCGCCTTCTCGAGCAGGCTTGCGCGGTCGGCGCGGGCGAGGCCCCCGTCCTTGCGCAGGCGCCACATGTGGTAGAGGAAGAGCCCGCCCAGCGCCGCCGGCAGCGCGATGACGTGCAGGACGTAGAAGCGGATGAGCGTCGGCTGCTCGATCATCCGCCCGCCGAGCAGGAGCTCGCGGACGCCGGCGCCGATCCCCGGGATCGAGGAGGCGATGTTGGTGCCCACCGTGACCGCCCAGTAGGCGAGCTGGTCCCAGGGCAGCAGGTAGCCGGTGAACGAGAGGAAGAGCGTCAGCAGCAGCATGGCGACGCCGTTGACCCAGTTCCACTGCCGCATCTGGCCGCGGCCGACGCCGTTCTTGTAGGCGCCGGTCAAGAAGACGCGCACCAGGTGCAGGAACACGACCGCCACCATGAGGTGCGCCGACAGCCGGTGCACGGCGCGGATCCAGGAGCCGAAGGTGACGACGTACTCGATGTCCTTGACCGAGCTGTAGGCGCGCTCGACCGACGGGATGTAGAGGAAGAGCAGCGGCATCCCGGAGAGGATGGTGAGCAGGAAGAGCGCCGCCGAGGCGGTGCCGAGCCAAAAGGAGTAGTTCCAGTCGAGCGAGGCCTTGGTGACCTTGGCCGGGAACCAGTGCAGCAGGAAGTTGGAGACGACCGCGTCGCCGGCCTCGCGGTCCGAGCGCGGGCGAAAGCTCCAGAAGCGCCGCGGGTGGACGCCCGGGGCGGAGGGCTCGGGCTCATGAGTGGTGGGGGGCAAGGCCATGGCGTCGTCTCCGTCAGGCGATGGTGAGCCGGAAGTCGTGCTCCACCGGCGCCGCCAGGTCGACCACGAGCTGGCCGTCGTCGGGAGCGACGCTCAGGCGGTACCAGGCGAGAGGCTTGGGCGCGGGGCCGGCGACGTTGGTGCCGTCGCCCGCGTAGCGCGAGCCGTGGCAGGGGCAGAGGAAGCGGTGGGTCAGGCGCAGCGACTGGCCCTCGACGGTCGCGGTCTCCGGCCGCGGCAGCGCCTCGGCGCGCACGGTGCAGCCGAGGTGGGTGCAGACGGCGGAGACGGCATGGAAGGTGTTGCCTTCGCGGAAGACGAACAGCCGCTCGTCGGGGAGGAACTTCAAGCCGTCCGGGAACTCGTGCGCCGCTCCCAGCTTGACGGTGGTCGGAGCGTCGTAGGAGACGTTGGGCACCAGGGAGCGCAGGGAGGCCACCGCCTGGCCGGCCAGGGCGGCGATGCCGGCGCCGGTGCCGAGCGTGAGCAGGAAGTCGCGGCGGTTGCGTTCGCTCATCGTGGCTCCTTGGTCCTCACGCGGCGGGCGCGAAGCGCTCGCTGATCGAGAAGCGCTCCATGGTCATGGCGTCGGTGGGGCAGCGGATGGCGCACAGCCCGCAGCGGATGCAGCGCTCGTCGTCCTTGATCATCGCCGCCAGCGGCAGGCCGTCCGCCGCCGCGCGTGCCGCCAGGGCGCGTCGCTCCTCCTCGGCGAGGTCCAGCTCCTCGAGCGGCACGATCGCCAGACAGTACTCGGGGCAGACCTCGACGCAGCGGCTGCACAGCACGCAGGCCTCGGGGTCGTAGATCGTCTGCACGTGGCAGAGCAGGCAGCGCGCCGCCTGCTCCCAGGCCTGGCGGGCGTCGTAGCCGGTCTCGACCTCGGCGATGCCGGTGCGCCGGGCGATCTCGAGGGTGGGCGGGGCCTCGCGGTCGAGGACCTCGAAGCCGGCTGCCATGCGGTACTGCTGGGTCGGGATCTTCTCGATCTCGAGCGTGACCTCGAGCCGCGCGTGCTCGCGCGCCAGGTATTCGTGGATGGAGCGCGCGGCGCGCTTGCCGTTGGCCACCGCCTCGATCAGGTTGCGCGGACCGAAGGCGACGTCGCCGCCGGCGAAGACGCCGGGGGCCGAGGTGGCCAGCGTCCGGGCGTCCACCTTGATCGTGCCGCCGGGGGTCAGGTCCACCGCGTCGGCGGGCCGCAGGAACGACAAGTCGGGCTTCTGGCCGATCGCCAGGATGCAGGCGTCGGCGGGGATCGAGGCGAGATCGGAGTCGTCATAGGCGGGCGCGAAACGGCCGGCGCCGTCGAAGACCGACAGCACCTTGCGCAGCACGACCGACTGCAGGCGCCCGTCGCCGGCGAAGCGCGCCGGGCCGCGGCGGGTGAGGAATTCGATCCCCTCCTTCTTGGCCTCCGCGAACTCCTCTTGCCCCTGCGTCGTGCGCAGCACGGGCATCTCGTCGAAGGTTTCGAGCGAGACCACCGTCACGTGGGTGGCGCCGCCGCGGATCGCCGCGCGCGCCGAGTCCATGGCCTCCTTCAAGCGCGCTTCGCCCTCGCTCACCAGCGCCGCCGCTTCCGGCTCGCGGCCGAGCCGCAGCGCCGTGCGCGCCGCGTCGAAGGCGACGAAGCCGCCGCCCACGACCACCACGCGCTCGCCCAGGTTCATGCGGTAGCCGCGGTTCACGTTGAGCAGGAAATCGACCGCCTTGATCACCCCGTCGAGCTCGACGCCGGGCACCTGGAGGTCGCGGCCCTTGGCGATGCCGACCGAGAGAAAGACCGCCGCGAAGCCGTCGCGGCGCAGCTCACCCAAGCCGAAGCCCGGGCCGAGCGGCGTCTCGAGGCGGAGGGTGACGCCGAGGCCGAGGATCTTCTCGATCTCGGCCTGGATGAGCGTGCGCGGCAAGCGATACTCGGGGATGCCGAAGCGCATCATGCCGCCGGGCTCCTCGGCGGCCTCGAAGACGGTGACCTCGTAGCCGAGGAGCGCCAGGTCGTGCGCCGCCGCGAGGCCCGCCGGGCCGGCGCCGACGACCGCCACCTTGCGGCCGCCCGCCTTCCCGGCGCCGGGCGGGGCGGTCTCGCGCCCGGGCTGCAGGACCGGCAGCAGCGGGCGCACGGGCAGGTGCCCGCTGTAGCGGTTGCCTTCGTCGATGGGCGTCGTGCGCAGCCGATCCTGGGTGTGGGGGCGCATCGACTCCACGCCGTAACGCTCGCAGACGAAGCGCTTGAGAGCGCGGATCGCAATCGGCGCGTCGATGGCGCCGCGCCGGCAGGCGTCCTCGCACGGCGCGGCGCACACGCGTCCACAGACGGAAGCGAACGGATTCGGCGCGCGCGCCACCAGATAGGCTTCTTCACCGCGTCCCTCGGCGATCAACTGCACGTAGCGGCCGGCGTCGGTCGCCACCGGACATCCGATCTGGCACTTGACCTGCGCCTTCCAGTGCGCGAGATCGGGGAGTCGGACGGGGATCGGCATCGCTCGATACCTCGGTGGTCCTCCGGGCAGCAGGCTAGGCCGGGTGCCGCGGCCGCCCCTATGACGGCGGTCATAGCCCGCGATGCGCGGTCGATGGTGGACTGGCGCCGAACCTCACGCTGGAAAGGAGAAGCGCGGATGAAGATCACCGATGCGCTGCGTGGCGAGCACGGCGTGCTCCTCCGCATGTTGGAGTTCGTCGCAGGGGAAGCGCGGGGCGCGAGCCTCGGCGACGCCCAGGCCATGGGCCGACTGCTGCGCCAGGCGATCGAGAGTCACGCCCAGCTCGAGGATGAGCTGCTGTTCTGCGCGCTCGAGCCGTCGCTGCCGGCGCAGCAGGGGCCGCTTGCCGTCATGCGCATGGAGCACGCCGAGATCGAGGGGAGCCTCGAGCGGCTGGCGCGGGAGACCGCGGCGGAAGGGGCCGGCGCGCTCCTGCTGCACTTGGCCGAAGTGGCCCGCGACCACTTCGCCAAGGAGGAGCAGGTGCTCTTCCCGCTCGCGGAGCGCGTGTTGCCGGCGGAGCGCCTGGTCGAGATCGGAACGACCTGGGCCGAGCGGCGGGCCGTGCTGGTCGGCTGAGCACGGCGCCACCGGCGCCGCATCGGGCCTGCACCGCAGTCCGCTGGGAAGCCGCGGTGCGCTGTGGGATGCTCTGCCGCACAGGAGGATCCCCCGCGATGCCCACGTTCCGCCGCGTCTCGACGCTGCTCGGTCTCAGCCTCGCCTTCGCCTTCAGCCTTTCCGCCGCGCTCGCCGCGCCGCCGCCGGCCGCCGAGGAGAAGGAGGACAAGGACAAGGGCCCGCTCCACGGCCTGGAGTACCGGCTGCTGGGGCCGGCGGTCGGCGGCCGCGTGTCGCGGGTGGCGGGCGTAGCGGGCGATCCCTCGACCTGGTTCGCGGCCACCGCGGCCGGCGGCGTCTGGCGCTCGACGAACGGCGGCCACGAGTGGCAGCCGGTTTTCGACGACCAGCCGGTGTCGTCGATGGGCTCGATCGCCGTCGCCCCCTCCGATCCCAACGTCCTCTACGCCGGCGCCGGCGAGGCCAACATCCGCGGCAACGTCGGCAAGGGCGACGGCATCTACAAGTCGACCGACCGCGGCAAGAGCTGGCGCAAGGTGCTGGCGCTCGACGGCCAGGTGGGCACGATGGCCGTCGATCCGCGCGATCCGGACGTCGCCTTCGCGGCGGTCCTCGGCAGCCCCTTCGGCCCCGGGCGCCAGCGCGGCGTCTTCCGCACCACCGACGGCGGCGCGAGCTGGCGCAACGTCCTCTTCGTCGACGAGCAGACCGGCGCCTCCGACGTCACCCTCGACCCGTCGAACCCGCGCACCGTCTTCGCCGGTTTCTGGCAGACCCGGCGCTACCCCTGGAAGCTGGAGAGCGGCGGCCCCGGCAGCGGCTTGTGGGTCTCGCGCGACGGCGGCGACCGCTGGAAACGGCTCACCGGGAGCGGCCTGCCGGAAGGGATCTGGGGCAAGGTCGGCGTGCGCGTCGCGCCCTCCGATCCGCGGCGGGTCTACGCCCTGATCGAGGCCGAGGCCGGCGGCCTCTTCCGCTCCGACGACGGCGGCGAGAGCTGGACGCTGGCCAACGCCTCCCGCGGCCTGCGCCAGCGCGCCTGGTACTACACCTGCCTGACCGTCGATCCGAAGAACGCCGACGTCGTCTGGTTCCCCGAGGTGTCGATGCTCAAGACCGTGGACGGCGGCCGCCAGGTGCGCGCGGTCAAGGCCGGCGGCTGGGACTTCCACGACCTCTGGATCGACCCGCTCGAGCCGCGGCGGATGATCGCCGGCAGCGACGCCGGGGTGTCGCTGTCGAGCGACGGCGGCGAGACCTGGTTCATGCCGCCGCTCCCGATCGCCCAGCTCTACCACGTCACCACCGACACGCGGGTGCCCTACCGGGTGCTCGGCGCGGTGCAGGACTGGGGGACCGTGTCGGGCCCGAGCAACAGCCTGCACGGCGGCGGCGTGCTGGTCTCCGACTG
>DASWHY010000524.1:0-12859 GCA_036397955.1 Thermoanaerobaculia bacterium
TCGAGGGAGAAGTTGGCCATGATCTGGTGGCCGTTGAAGTCGAGGACCCGGAGGTCCTCCTCGCCGACCACGAGGTCCTTCGAGATGTTCTCGTAGGAGTGGCGGTAGCGGTCCTGCACCGCGCCCAGGTCCACCTCGTAAGCGATGAACTTGTCGATCCCCTTGTAGCGCAGCTTCTGCACCAGCCGCGGGTCGGTGATCTGCGGGTAGGTCGAGAGCACGAGGATCGGCCCGGTGCCGGTGAAGATCAGGTACGCCCGCGTCGCGGTCTCGGTCATGGAGCGGCGGCGACGCTAGCCCGGCCCCCATCCCCTGTCAAGAAATAGAGTGCGCCGCATGGGAGCCGAGTGGAGCCCGCCGGCGGTGGTGCTGGTGCGGCCGCGCGAGGAGGGCAACGTCGGCGCCGCGGCGCGCGCCATGGTCAACATGGGGCTGGCGCGCCTCCTGCTCGTCGAGCCGGCGGCGCCGCTCGGCGAGACCGCCCGCGCCTTCGCCGTCGGCGCCCGGCAGGTGCTCGACAGGGCGGAGCGCCACCCTTCTCTCGAGTCCGCCCTCGCACCCTTCCGCCGGGTCGTCGGCACCACCTCGACGCGCGACCGGCGGCTCGCGCTGCCGCTCCTCCTGCCGCGCGAGCTGCCGGCGCTCCTCGCCGCCGACCCGCCGGGCACCCCGACGGCGCTGGTTTTCGGGCCGGAGGTCGGCGGGCTCACCAACGAGGAGCTGGCGCTGGCCGGCGCGGTCGTCCACGTCCCCTGCGCGCCGGAGCAGCCGACCCTCAACCTGGCGCAGGCGGTGCTGCTCCTCGCCTACGAGCTGTACCTGGCGCGTCTGGAGTCCGGCGAGGCGCGGGCCGCGGGATTCGCGGCCGACGTCGAGCCGCTCGCCGCGGCCGGCGACCTCGAAGGCCTCTGCGGGCAGTTGACGGAGGTGCTGGTCGCCGCCGGCTTCGCCCGCGACGACACCTTCGCCGGGGTGATGCGCGACCTGCGAGCGCTCGCCGCCCGCGCCGCCCCGCGCGAGCGCGAGGTGCGCATCCTGCGCGGCATCTGCCGCCGGTTGCAGCGGGCGCTCGAGCGCCGCCCTGCCTAATTCGCCTTCGGTGTATTCCGCGTCAGAAGCGCGCGAGTCAGCGCGGATAGGCACCGCCGGCTCACCTTGCGCACGCTGGAGGGGTGGTAGCCCATCGCGGCGGCCACCTCCTGCGGGTCGTAGCCCAGGCGGTAGCGCAGGTGGAGGAGCCGCTGGCAGCGCGGCGACAGCTCGTGCAGCAGGTGCGCGAGGTCCCAGCGCAGCTCGTCGCGCTCCTGCGGCGCCGCCTGCGGCTCGGAGAGCAGCTCCAGGATCGCCACGTCCACCGCGTTGGTGAGGCTGGCGCGGCGCTTCCGCCAGTAGATGACGCAGCGGTTGCGCAGGGTGATGAGCAGCCAGGCCTCGGGATCGTCGATGGTGTCCCACTTCCGGAAGGTCGCGATCAGGGCTTCCTGCAGGAGGTCCTCGGAGTCGTGGGCCGGCACGCGGTAGCGGAAGAGGATCTGCTTGAGCCGCGGGCGCACGCGCGGCAGCAATTCCTCGAGCGTCTCGCGCGCGATCGGATGCTCTGGGATGGCCATTGGCGAGCCGGTCGGGCCTCCGGGGTGAAAGGGACCCGATGATAGACTCCCCGCCCGCATGGTGACAACTCTCGGCACGCGGACGGACGTGGGGAGGAGCGTGCGGCGGGCGCCCGTAGTGGCGGTCGTGCGCACCCCCTCGCCGGAAGAGGCGCTGCGCCAGGCGCGGGCCTTCGCGGCGGGCGGCGCGGAGCTGGTCGAGATCACCTTCACCGTCCCCGGCGCCCCGCGGCTGATCCGCGAGCTGATCGCGGCCCGCGGCGGCGACGGCCCCCCCTGGTACGGGGCGGGGACGGTCACCACCGCCGCCCGCGCCCGCGAGGCGGTGGCCGCCGGGGCGGAGTTCCTGGTCACCCCCAACGTCAGCCGCGAGGTGGCGGAGGAGGCGCGGCGCGCCGACCTCTTCCTGGTCCTCGGCGCCCTGACGCCGAGCGAGATCGTCGCGGCGCACGAGCTGGGGGCCGACCTGGTCAAGGTCTACCCGCTGCCGCCGGTCGGGGGGGCGGCCTACCTGGCCACCGTGCGCCAGCCGCTGGGCGACCTGCCGCTGCTCGCCGCCGGCGGCTTCGGGGTCGAGGAGATCCCCGCTTACCGGGAGGCCGGGGCGGTCGCCTTCGGCATCGGCGCGCCGCTGCTGGGCGACGGCGCCGACGAGACCCGCCGGCGGGTGGCGCGGGCGATCGAGCTGGCCCGCGCGGGAGCCCCCGCCGCGGAGGCGGGATGACCGCTCCCGTCACGCCCCCGCGCCAGGTGGTCTTTGACTCCACTCCGGAGATCTTCGCCACCGACACCGCCGGCGCCTTCGCCTTCCCGCTGGTGGTGGCCGGCAAGGCCCACCTGCCGACCAACTCCTACGACGAGGTGCGCTTCGTCTTCTCGGTCTGGCACCCCTCCGGGCAGCGCACGATCGACCTCGACCGCGCCTACGTCGAGCTGCGCGCCTGCTTCGACCCCGACGACGAGCACTGGACCAAGATCGCCGAGATCGAGCCGGTCGTCCCGCCCTACGCCGGCGGCGAGAGCTTCGACGGCTGGATCGTGCTGCCGATCCTGGGCGCCGCCTCGGCCTTCACCCTGGTCGGGAGCGGCTTCGAGCCGCGGGCCCGGCTGCAGGTGAGGGCGAGCGCCTACTTCGTGCCGTAGCCGCCGTCCCCCGTGCGCCATCAGGAGATCCTCGCCCGCCTCGCGCAGCCGGCTGCGAGCCGGATCGTGCTGCTGGTGATCGACGGGCTGGGGGACATCCGCACCGCCGACCAGCCGGAGACCGCGCTCGAGCGGGCGCGGCTGCCCAACCTCGACGCCCTGGCGGCGCGCTCGGCCCTCGGCCGCATCGTGCCGGTCGCCACCGGCGTCACGCCGGGCAGCGGCCCGGGCCACCTCGCTCTCTTCGGCTACGACCCGACCGAGCCGGAGGTGGACATCGGCCGCGGCGTGCTGGAGGCGATGGGGGCGGGCCTCCAGCTTTCGCCGCAGGACGTCGCCGCCCGCGGCAACTTCGCCACCGCCGACGCCGCCGGCAACCTGACCGACCGCCGCGCCGGCCGCATCCCGACCGAAGAGTGCCGGCGGCTCGTCGGCCGGCTGCACGCGGCGCTGGCGCGCGAGCCGGTGCCCGGGCTGGAAGTGCAGCTCGAGCCGGGCGAGGGGCACCGCTTCGTCGCCATCCTGCGCGGCGAGGGGCTTTCCCCCGCCGTCTCGGCCACCGACCCGCAGCGGCTCGGCGTGCCGCCGCTGCCGCCGGAGGCCGAGGCGCCGGAGGCGAAGGCCACGGTCGAGCGGCTGCGCCGGGCGATCACGGTCATGGAGCGTGCGATCGCCGCCGAGCCGCAGGCGAACCGGGTCCTCCTCCGCGGCTTCTCGCGACTCCCTCACCTGCCGCAGCTTGGCGACCTCCACGGCCTGCGCTGCGGCGCCTTCGCCGGCTACCCGCTCTACCGCGGCGTCGCCGCCGCCTGCGGCATGCGCGTCGTCCCCTGCGGCAAGAAGTTCGCGGAGACGGTGGACGCCGCCCTCGCCCACTGGGACGACTTCGACTTCTTCTTCCTCCACGTCAAGCAGACCGACGCCGCCGGCGAGGACGGCAACCTGGCCGAGAAGGTGCGGGCGCTCGAGGAGGTGGACGCCGGCCTGCCGCGCCTCCTCGAGCGGCGGCCGGAGGTGGTGGCGGTGACCGGCGACCATTCGACGCCGGCGCCGCTCAAGGCCCACTCCTGGCACCCGGTGCCGCTCCTCCTCCACGGCCCCTACTGCTTCGTGGACGGCTCGACGGAATTCAGCGAGACGGCCGCCGCGCGCGGCCACCTGGGGACCTTCCCCTCGCATCAGTTGATGGGCCTGCTGCTGGCCAACGCCGGGCGGCTCGCCAAGTTTGGTGCGTGAGCGAAGCTCGCCCACCAAATCCTGCGCCAGCGCGGGCGCGGAGGCTACGGGGTCGGCGTGAGGACGCCGGCGCCGGTGCGCGGCGCCGCGCCGCGCGGGTCGGTCGCGGCCGCCACGCGGCCGTCCGGCAGGAGGCGGACCGCGGTGAGCTTCGGCGTGTCCTTGAGCTGGGGGAGCACGATGGAATGGCCCCGCCGCTCGAGCTCGGCGCGGGTCTCGGGGGCGAGGGCGTCGGCCTCGGCCTCCAGGCGGTCGGGGAGCCACTGGTGGTGGACGCGCGGGCGGGCGAGGGCGGCGGCCAGCTCGTCGCCGTCCACGAGGAGGTTCAGGAGCGCCTGCGCGGTGCCGGTGGGGATGCGCCGCCCGCCGCGGCCGCCGACGACCAGCGCCTCGCCGGCGCGCCAGGCCAGGGTCGGGGACATCGAGGAGAGCATCCGCTTGCCCGGCGCGACGGCGTTCGCCTCCCCCTGGCCGGCGGCGCCGGCGCGGTCCGGGTTGGTGGCGAAGTCGTCCATCTCGTCGTTCAAAAAGAACCCCGCCCCCGGCACGTAGAGGCCGTTGCCGAAGAGGTCGTTGAGCGTCGTGGTGAGGGCGACGAGGTTGCCGTCGCGGTCGACGACGGAGAGGTGGGTGGTGTCGGCGCCCTCGGCGGCGCCCGCCGGGCCGGCCGCGCCCGCCCAGGGCTCGACCGCGGCCGACGGCGTGGCGCGCGCGCGGTCGAGGCGCGCCACGAAGTCCTCCAGCCGCCGCGGGGCGAGCAGCTCGGCCGGCGTGGCGCGGGTGGTCGCCGGATCGGCGAGCAGCGTGCGGTCGGCGAAGGCGCGGCGGAAGGTCTCGGCCAGGAGGTGCCAGCGGTCGGCGCCGAAGCGCGGCAGCTCGCCCCAGCGCAGGCGCTCGAGGACGCCCAGGGTCTGGCCGACGATCGTGCCGCCGGCGGAGGGGAGGGGCATGGCGGCGACCTCCCAGCCCCAGGCGCGGAAGCGGAGCGGCTCGCGCCAGGCCGGGCGGTAGGCGGCCAGGTCGGCGGCGCGGAGGACGCCGCCGTGGGCGCGCGCGACCGCCTCGACCGCGGCGGCCACCCGCCCCTCCGTGATGCCGGCAGGACCGCGCTCGGCGTAGAGCGCCAGGGTGGCGGCGAGGTCGGAGAGGCGCACGCGGGCGCCGACCGGCAGCGGCTCCCCGTCGCGCAGCCAGAGGGCGGCGGTCTCGGGGAAGCGCGAGAGCCCTTCCCGGTGGTCGCCCAGCACCCGGTGCAGGTGCTCGCCGACGACCAGCTCCTCGCCCGCCAAGCGGAGCGCGGGCGCGACGACCCGCTGCCAGGGCAGGCGCCCGAACCGCCGGTGCAGCTCGTAGTACCCGGCCGGCGAGCCGGGGACGCCGGCGGCGAGCCCGCCGTAGCGCGAGGCGAACGGGATCGGCTCGCCGCGGTCGTCGAGGAACATCGTGCGGTGCGCCGCGGCCGGCGCCGTCTCGCGGAAGTCGAGGGCCGCCAGCTCTTCGCCCATCTTCACCACCGCGAAGCCGCCGCCGCCCAGGTTCCCCGCCTCGGGGAAGACGACCGCCAGCGCCAGCGCCGTCGCCACCGCGGCGTCCACGGCGTTGCCGCCGGCGCGCAGCGCTTCGAGCCCGGCGGCCGTGGCGAGGGGGTCCTCCGCCGCCACCGCGCCCCCGGTGCCGGAGACGGCGGGCGGATAGGCGGCGGCGAGCGGCGCCGCGGCGAGGAGAAGGAGAGGAGGAAGAGGAAGGAGCGGGTGGAAACGACGACGACGGCCTGCGGGGCTCATGGCAGCGGAGTGTACCGTCGCCGGCGGGCGGCTTCGCCGCCAGCGAAAAGGGCCCGGCAGCGCCGGGCCCTCTCGTGGTCCGCCGCGGCGGTCCGAGGTCTACAGGTCGGCCGCCTTGATGCTGGCGACGAGCTGCTGGATGACCGGCTTCATCACCTTGTCGAACATCCGGTCGTCGTCCACGCCGCCGCCGAAGCCGCCGACGTTGACCTTGACGCTGCTCTCCTCGCCGCGCGCCTCGTCGGCCCACAGGATCTCGCCGGTCGAGGTGTCGATCAGGCGGGCGTTCATCGCCGCCACGAAGTTGCGCTTGCCGGCCGAGAAGCCGGGGAGGCGGCGGACGCCGGGGGCGTGGGCGCCGACGTCGGTGACGCCGTACTCGGTGACCGAGCCGGTGAGCAGGTAGTTGACCCCAAGGAGCTTACCGACGCGCACGGCGGTGGCCGGGTCGAGGTCGCCCGACAGCGTCAGGTTCTTCTCCTGCATCAGGGCCGCGAGCTGCTCGCGCTCGACGACGCGGAACTTGCCGCTCTTGACCAGCTCGGTGACGAACACGTCCTGGGCGGCCGCGGAGCCGTTGTGCCACCACCACTGGTTCTCGGCCTTGCTCTTGAACTCCAGGACGGCGATGCGGGGCTTGGTGGTGTCGGCGGCGAGCGCCGGCAGCGCGGCGGCCGCGAGGAGCAGGGCGGCGACCACGGCGAGGGACGAGAAGCGCTTCATCTGCTTGACCTCCTGAGACTTGGGGCCGCTCGACGGCCCCCTGGGTTGCGGGCTCGGGGCTCGGGAAGCGCGTATTGTACCTCAGGACCGCCACGGCGTGCGCGGGTATGATCTCCCCCCGTGCCGCTCACCTACGGCGATTACCTCAAGCTCGACGACCTCCTCGCGCTCCAGCTCCCGCAGTCCGCCGGACCGGAGCACGACGAGATGCTGTTCATCGTCATCCACCAGGTCTACGAGCTGTGGTTCAAGCTGGTCCTCCACGAGGTCGAGCGGCTGCAGCGGGCGCTGGAGGCCGGCGAGGGGGCGGTCGCCATGGCCGGCTTCAAGCGCGTCCTCACCATCTTCAAGACCCTCGTGGCGCAGGTGGACATCCTGGAGACCATGACCCCGGTCTCCTTCCTCTCCTTCCGCCACCGCCTGGACACCGCCAGCGGCTTCCAGTCGCTGCAGTTCCGGCGGCTGGAGCTCCGGCTCGGCGCGCGGCGGGCCGAGCTGCTCCGCCACTACCCGGAGGCGGCGCCGGAGCTCGAGCAGCTCCTCGCCGGCAACAGCCTCTGGGACTCCTTCCTCCGCTACCTCGTCCACAAGGGCTACCCGATCCCGGAGCCGGCGCTCGGGCGCGACCGGACGCAGCCGCCGCAGGAGGACCCGGCGGTCCAGGACGTGCTGGTCGGCATCTACCACGACGACCCGGCGACGCGCGAGGTCTGCGAGCGGATGGTGGACCTCGACGAGGGGCTCCAGGAGTGGCGCTACCGGCACGTCAAGATGGTCGAGCGGACGATCGGCACACGCCGCGGCACCGGCGGCTCGTCGGGGTCCGAGTACCTGCGCACCACTCTCTTCCAGCCCCTGTTCCCCGATCTCTGGGCGATCCGCCCGCGGCTGTGAGCACCGTGCGCCCCGCGGCGCTCTACGCCACTCCGAACGCCCTAGCCCCCTTCTACTCCCGCTTCCGCGTCGCCGACCGCCTCCTCCTGACCGGCCACTCCCACCAGGCGTGGCCCGATCGCGCGCTCGCGGGCCAACTCCGCGCCTGGGAGGACGCCGCCGCGCACGTGGACGACAAGTGGGAGCGCGCCTTCGCGATGGCCGAGCGGGTGCGCGCCGGTTTCGCGCGCCTCCTCGAAGAGCCCGGGAACGCGCGCGCCTACGCCCTGGCCGGCAGCACGCACGACCTCGTGGTGCGTTTCCTCTCGGCGCTGCCGCTCCGCGAGCGCCCGCGGCTGGTGACGACCGACGGCGAGTTCCACACCCTGCGCCGCCAGCTCGACCGCCTGGCCGAGGAAGGGATCGAAGTCGACAAGGTGCCGGCGGCACGGCCGGACGAGGTGGCCGAGCGGGTGGCGGCGGCGGTGGACGGAGGGACGGCGGCGGCGCTGGTCTCCTCCGTCCTCTTTCAGACCGGCTGGATCGTCGAAGGGCTCGAGCGGGTGGCGGCGGCCTGCGCGCGCCACGGGGCCGAGCTCCTCGTCGACGCCTACCACGCCCTCAACGTCATGCCCTTCCCGCTCCGGGTCCTCGGGCTCGATGGCGCCTATGTCGTCGGCGGCGGCTACAAGTACTGCCAGCTCGGCGAGGGGAACTGCTTCCTGCGCGTGCCGGCCGGCTGCACGCTGCGGCCGGTGGTCACCGGCTGGTTCGCGGAGTTCGAAGCGCTGGCAGAGAAGGTGGGCGGCCACGTGGCCTACGGCGACGGCGGCGCCCGCTTCGCCGGCGCCACCTACGACCCGACGAGCCACTACCGGGCGGCCGAGGTCTTCGACTTCTTCGCCGAGCAGGGCCTGGACCCGGCGCTCCTGCGCGAGGTCTCGCAGCACCAGGTCGCCCTCCTCGCCGAGCTCTTCGACGCCCTCGATCTGCCGCCGGCAGTGATCGACCGGGACAGGCAGGTGCCGCTCGCCAAGACCGGCGGCTTCCTAGCCCTCCGCACCCCCCAAGCCGGCGACCTCTTCCGCGCCCTCGCCGCCCGCGGCATCTCGACCGACTTCCGCGACGACCGCCTCCGCCTCGGCCCCGCCCCCTACCTCGCCGACGCCCAGCTCGAAGCGGCGATGGCGGCCCTCAGCGAAGCGGCGCGTACACGTGATCTCTCTGCGGGAGGCAACCAAGCATGAAGC
Source organism: Thermoanaerobaculia bacterium (assembly GCA_036397955.1). Lineage (GTDB taxonomy): Bacteria > Acidobacteriota > Thermoanaerobaculia > Multivoradales > UBA5704 > DASUNQ01. The sequence continues at coordinate 8,620 of DASWHY010000524.1, forward strand.
CCGGTACTACTTCAAAGTCCTTTCCCGCGAGCTCTGAAGAAGTCGAGGCGGCGATCGCGAAGGCGCCGGAACGGATCGATGATCCGGAATGCCCCTACGACCCGAACGATCCTGCGGCGGTCGAGGCTTTCTGGAAAAACGCCACCGTGCGTCGTCCCGGGGTGTCGTCTCGCCAATCCGAGTGACAGCCAAGAGCGCCAAGCGGCGCCCGACTCCGCAGTCTGTTCGGCTGCCACCGACGACTCAGACCGCCTACCTCGAGGTGACGTTCCGACACGGAAGGCCCTTGGCCGCCTACTACTACCTGGCACGCCTTCCCGCAGACAAGAGCCACCGCACGGAACCTGCCGGCCACGGCATCCTCGTCGACTACCGGGCCGACGGCACACCGATCGGCCTCGAGATCACCGCGCCCACCGCCGTCACCTTGGCGGACATCAACGAAGTGTTGCAGCACCTCGGCCATCCGCCGATCGGCGCCGAGGATTTCGTTCCACTCGGCAACGCGGCGCGCTAGCGGCGCCGCAGACGGGCGATCGCAATCAGGAGTACGACGGCGATCGCTCCGAAGAGGAGCAATCCTTTCAGCAAAAAGTCAGGGGCGCGCTCGGGAGCAACGTGCTCGCCGAGCAGGCGCTGGACCCACTGGATGGCGCCCAGCAGCAAAACGAGCAGACAGAAGAGTGTGACGAGTCTGTTGACGACCCAGTGTGCCCGCTCAGCATGAGAGGTACGGCGGCCTCTCCCCAAGAGCAACGCCGGTGGCGAAAACGAGATCTGTCCCAGGTTCAACAACGCGAGGAGAAGGATCCCACCCACGATAAACGCCGCAGAGAGCCACTCCGGAGCCCCGAGGCGAGAGAGGAGCCAGCAAGCGAGCACCATCTGGCCACCGAACACAAACGCGAATGACGCAATCGGGTCTTTTTTGACAGGGCCGCCGCGGATTGCGGTGCGCATCTCCGTCGCGTCCCAGTTTCTCCAGTAGGTGCGCACAGTTCCTGCGGCCAGGAGCACCGCGATCAGCACGCCGAGCGTCGGCCACAGGACGTCGAGGGCGAGCGGCGCAGTCTTCCCGCCCGGCGCGCCGGCGAGACCGCCGGCCCAGCCGCCGATCCGTTGCGCCAGCCAGCCGAGTAGCGCGCGCCACTCGCTCCGGCCGTACGCGACGGCGAGCGCGACCGACAGGGCCACAACCCACCGCACGGCGACCAGCCACCGCACGCGCCAGCGGCGGCGGACGGTGATGCCGTCGCCCCAAACCGGGCGCGGCGCGAGAATCGATCGCCGGCCCCCGGGCGGCACCGTCAGCTCGGCGACCACCAGGCTCACGAACTCGTCGAGGTTGCGCCAGTAGGCTGTGTGGTCCGCGCCGGTGGAGCCTTCGTTGCACAGCGCGACCGAATGGGGAATCTCCGCGCCTTCTCCGCCCTCCGCCGTCAGGCGCTCCGGCGGGTCGAGAAGGGGACCGTTCGGCACCGGGTCCTTCATGGCATGGCAGTCCACCCAGCGGACGCCGGAACGGCCGAAACGCCGGACCCGCCGCCGCAGATCGCCAACGTCCATTTCTTCCACAAAATCCCACAGCCCCGCGGCCGCGAGACCAAGAAAAACGGCCGTGACGACAGCGAGCGCGACCCACTCGCCAGGGTCCAAAACCCTCGTGCGCACCAGCACAAACGTGGAGAGGGTCCCAGTAATAAGGGCGCCGAGAGTCATTTGCGCGGCGAGCCGCAGGTGCCCGCCCCGGCCGCGGAGCTGCCGCAGCTCCTCGAGCTTGCGCAGCCCGGAGCCGAGGGTGAGGAGCAGCCGGAGATTGGCGGGGTGGCCGGCGCGGAGCGCTTCGTGCGTCACCGCCGCCCCTTGGCTGTGGGCGACGACGGCCACCTCGGCGCAGCGCGCGGGCTCCGCCAGCCAGGCGAGGTCCCGCCGCACCTGGCCGACGATCGACGCCGCTTCGATCGGCCGCGCGAGCAGGATGTAGCTGTCGCCCAGGGAGGCGGCGATCTGGCGCTGCAGCGCGCCGAGCGCGGCGCGGAGACGCGGGATCGGCAGGGCGGCGACGACGAGGAGCAGGGCCAGCACCCCCAGCGCGACGAGCCCAAGCAGCAGGCTGCCGAGCAGCCGGAGCAGGCTCAGACCGAGCCTGCCGCACCAGGCGAGCCGGTGTCCGGTGCCGCCGGCCTGCTCGCGCTCGGCCCACACCCTGCGGACCGCGGTGCCGTAGTGGGAGCCGATCGTCCACGGCACGACGCCGGCCCCCCAGCGGGCGAGGTCGGAGAACCGCGGCGGCCAGAAGCTCTCGGCCCACCAGGACTCGGCGAGCAGCCACCTCTCTTCGGCGAGGCTGCCGTCGAGGTCGAGGCGGCGGAGCACCAGCTCGGCGTGCGCTGGCGCCGCAGGATCGTCCGGGGTTTCGCGGCGCGCGTCGGCAAGCGCCACGCCCGCGGCGAGCGTCGTCCCCAGCGTTACTTGCGCTGCCTTCCGCCGCGCCGCCATCCGCGAGTTCTCGGGCGAGGAAGAGTCTTGCTCCGCGAGGTCGTCGACGAGCCGCTGGACCGCCTCGAGCGCCCAGGTCGTGGCTTCGCGGTCTCCAACCCCTGCGGCTTCGCGCTCCTCGAGCGTGGTGGAGAGGGCGCGCAGCTCCTCGGCCGAGATCCCGGCGCCGACGCGGCGGTCGTGGAGCCCCGCGCACCACTCCTCGAACCATCGAAGGACCGGGCGGCCCAACTCCGCAAGCGTCTCGCCACGCCGCTGCACGCCGATGCCGTGCACAAACAACACGCCGAGGGCATGGCGCGCCGCGCGCGGCTCCGCGGGTGGAGGCGAGCTCATGGGATGCCCCGACGATAGCCGCTTCGCAGAGCAACGCAAGACCGGGCGCCTCCCTAGCTCGCGTACGGCTTCTTGAGGTAACCCTTAGCCCGGCTGCGTACGTCGCCGGCGTAGTCGCCGCGGAGCGAGAGGACGTCGCGGTAGCAGCGCACGGCGTCCTGGCGGCGGCCGAGGGCGTCGAGGGCCATGCCCTTGCGCAGGCGGCCGAGGGCCTTGTACTCGGTGACGATCGGGCGCGTCGCGGTGAGGCGCTCGAGCCGCTCGAGGTAGGCGAGCGCTTCGACGTTGCGCCGCTGGCGCATCTCGACGCGGGCGAGCAGGTAGAGCGCCCGCTCGGCCATCGCGTCGGTGTAGCCGCTCTGCCCCTTGGCGTGGCGGTCCAGCACCTCCGCGAGGGCCCGCCGCGCCTGCGCCAGCTGCCCCAGCCGCTCGTAGACCCGCCCCTCGTAGAGGTGGAAGATCGAGTTGTCCGGGTAGCGCGCGCGCAGCCAGAGGGCGTAGCGCAGGCTCGCCGCGTAGTCCTTCTCGAAGAGGTAGTGGATCTGGAGCAGCGAGTACGCCGCCTCCGCCGACACGAACTGCCCGCCGTTCATGGCGCGCTCGAGCTCGCCGATCCCCTGCTGCCGGTCCCCCTTGGGGAAGAGCCGCGCGAAGGGGCGGAGGATCCGGTACTCCTTCGGCACCACCTCCACCAGGTAGTGGAAGAGGCCGAGCCCGAAGTAGAGGTCGTCGTTGTCGGGGTCGCGCCGTACCACCTCCTGCAGGGCGCGCAGGGCCTGCCGGCCGTCGCGCGCCGCCCGCAGGTAGCGCCCGCGGTCGGAGTGGACCCGCCCGCGGAGGGCGTGCGCCCCGGACTTGAAGAAGAGGGCGTCGAGGTCCTCCGGGTCGGCCGCGAGGCGCCGGTCGCAGAGGTCGATCACCCGCTCCATGGCGTCGAGGACCAGCGCGTCCTGCGACGGGTCGTCCGGCTCGAGCTGGATGCCCCACCAGGGGAGGAGGGCCTCCAGGTACGGCCCGACCGGGTGGTCGGGGTAGCGCGCGGTGATCCGCCCGAAGACCTCGTCGGCGATGCCGAGCTCCATGTCGTACATGTGGTTGAGCCCCAGCCGCGCCTCGTCGCGGAAGAGCGGGTCCTGGAGGATCGACGGCGTCGCCCCCGCGGCCGCCGGGGCGGCGGCGAAGAGGGGGAGCAGGAGCGCGGCGAGGGCGGGCAGGCGGCTCATGGACGGAGAAAACAGTAGCCGAAGGGGCTTTCATCCTGGGGAAACCGCCGGCGGCCCCGGAGACAAAACCGCCGGCTGGAGAAATGCACCCCTCTCCAGAAAAAATGCACCCCCGAGGCGCCGGGAATCAATTCCCGAGCGGAGAAATGCACCGCCGAAGAGCAGAAATGCACCCCCGAGGG
>DASWHY010000525.1:0-4211 GCA_036397955.1 Thermoanaerobaculia bacterium
GGGCGTCCATCTCGGCGCGGCGGAAGCTTCGGCGCTCGCCCGTGCCCTGGATCTCGACCAAGTCGCCGGCCTCGGTGGCCACGACGTTCATGTCCACGTCCGCCACCTGGTCCTCGACGTACTCGAGGTCGAGGAGCGGCACGCCGTCGACGAGGCCGACCGAGACCGCGGCCAGAGGGCCGAGCAGCGGCCAGGCCGGCAGGTCGCCGGTCAAGAAGAGCCTGCCCAGCGCGAGCCCGGCCGCGACGTAGGCGGCGGTGACCGCCGCGGTGCGGGTGCCGCCGTCGGCCTGGAGGACGTCGCAGTCGAGGATCAACGTACGGTCGGGCATCGCCCCGAGGTCCACCGCCGCGCGCAGGCTCCTGCCGATCAGGCGCTGGATCTCGGCGGTGCGGCCGGAGGGGCGCCCCTGGGTCACCTCGCGCGCCGCGCGCGTATGAGTGGCCCGCGGCAGCATCGAGTACTCGGCGGTCAGCCAGCCGCGCCCGCTGTCGCGCAGGAAGGGCGGTACGCGGTTCTCGACGCTCGCCGCCGCCACCACCCGCGTGTCCCCCAGCTCGATGAGCGCGCTCCCCTCGGCGAACTTCATGACCCCGGTCTCCAGCCGCAGCGGCCGGAGCGCGTCGGCGGCGCGCCCGTTCGGCCGGGTGCGCGGCTGCGAGCTGAGGGAGGTCGTCACGCGGGGATTCTAGACGCGGTGACCTCACAGCGCGTCGGCGCGCTACACAACCTCCACCCACTCCATGGTCACCTGGTCGTCTTCGAGGTCGTGGCCGAGGATGCGGGTGGCCATGCTGCGGAAGCCTTCGCCGGCGTCGGTGACGCAGACGCGGTAGGTGGGCTCGCCCTCGGCGCCGGCGAGGCCGGCGGCCTCGAGGCCCTGTGCCACGACCTCGGCCACCGCCTCGGCGGAATCGACGAGGGTCACCTCCGGTCCCGCCACCCGTTCCAGCACCGGCACGAGGAGCGGGTAGTGCGTGCAGCCGAGGACCAGGGTGTCGATCCCGGCGGCGAGGAGGGGTCCGAGGTAGCGCTCCGCCACCTCCGCGGTCAGCGGGTCGTCGTGCCACCCTTCCTCGACCAGCGGCACGAAGAGCGGGCAGGCGCGGCTCACCACCTGGAGGTCGGGGCGCACCGCCTGGAGCGCGCGGGCGTAGGCCCCCGAGCGCACCGTCGACTCGGTGCCGATCACCCCGACCGAGCCGCGCGAGAGCTCCGCCGCCCGCCGCGCGCCGGGCTCGATCACCCCCCAGGTCGGCAGGTGGGTCTCCATCCGCGGCAGCGCCAGCGCCGAGGCGGTGTTGCAGGCCACGACCACCGCCTTGACGCCGCGCTCCTCCAGGAAGGCGATGTTGCGGCGGGTGTAGCGGGTGACCGTCTCGGGGGACTTCGAACCGTAGGGGAGGCGCGCGGTGTCGCCGAGGTAGAGGAGCGACTCGCTCGGCAGCCGGCGGCGGAGCGCCGCGGCGACCGTCAGGCCGCCCAGGCCGGAGTCGAAGACGCCGATCGGGCCCATGCGCGCGCCCGCTCCCGCGCTCAGCGCGCCACCAACGAGCGGTCGGCGGCGAGCGGGCGGCTGGTGTCGAGGTGGCCGGTGAAGGTCAGGCGCTGGCTGCCGTTCCAGAGCAGCGCCACGGCGCGCACCGAGGGCACGCTCTCGGTCACCGAGTTGACCAGGCCGTAGACCATGTGCATCTCTGCGGTCGAGCCGCCGGGGGGCGGGTCGGGCCGCTCGGGCGCGCGGAGGTCGACGTAGGCGGTCCCCTCCGGCCCGATCAGGACGGCCCCGACCTTCACGTCCTCCGGAAAGGAGCGCGCCAGGGCGTCGTTCTGCGGTCCGACGAGCGCGGCGCGCACCACCGACCACACCTGGTGCGCCGGCACGTCGGTCGTCTCGAGCCGCCGCCGCTCGCCGACCAGCCCGCCTTGCGGACCGGGGAAGTAGAGGGTCGCCTCCAGGGTCATCCGCTTGCCGGTGCCGCCGGGGGGCGGCCCTTCGGCGCCGGCGAGCTCGCCATCCCGGCCGCGCGCCCACCACCAGAGGAGCCCGCCGGCGACGACCAGCAGGGCGATGGCGAGCACCAGGCCCGCCGCCCGGCGGTTCATCGCGGCGGCTGCCCCTGCGGCTTTCCGGGCTGGGCGGGCTGGGCAGGTCCGGCGGCGGGCCCGGCCGGCGCCGGCGCCGCCGGCTGAGCCGTCTGCTCGACCGACTCCTTGTAGCGGCCGATCGCCCGCACCAGCGCCTCGACCAGCTCGGCGCGGTAGGTCGGCTCGCCGAGCTTCTTCTCCTCGTCGGGGTTGCTCAGGAAGCCGAGCTCGACCAGGACGGCCGGCATCGCCGCCCCCACGAGCACGCGGAACGGCGCCTGCTTGACGCCGCGGTCGCGCAGCGCGAGCGCCTGGTTGAGCTCCTGCTGCACCAGGCCGGCGAAGCGCTGGCTCTCGGCCAGGTGGTGGCTCTGCGCCAGGTCCCAGAGGATGAGCTGCAGGTCGTAGAGCGGGTCCGCTTCCCCCTCGGTCGGCGGCAGCGCCCCGGCCGCCGCGGCGTTCTCGGCCGCCGCGGCGCTGGCGGCGCGCGGGTCGGTCGCCTGGGCGCTCAGGAAGTAGGTCTCGGCGCCGTGCGCGCCGGCGCCGCGCGAGGAATTCAAGTGGATCGAGACGAAGAGGTCGCCCTTGTTCTGGTTGGCGATCGCGGTGCGGCTCGCGAGCGGCAGGAGGGCGTCGGCGGTGCGGGTGAGGACGACACGCACGCCGAGGTGCGAGGCCAGCCGGTCGGCGAGCGCGCGGGCGAGCTGCAGCGTCAGGTCCTTCTCGGCCGCGCCGCCCGGGCCGATGGCGCCGGTCTCGGCGCCCCCGTGGCCGGGGTCGAGGACGATCGTGCGGACGCCGCTCGGGCGCGAGGGGGGCGTGAAGGCCGGCCCGGCCGGCTGCGCCAGGTCCGTGGCGTGGATGTCGAAGACCAGCCGGAAGGGGTTCTCGAGGACGTAGCTCTCCGCCCGCGCGCCGGGGGCGAGCGCGATGCGCACCCGCTGCGGCTCGACGGTCACGCTCTGCACCAGCGGGTCCTGAATGACGGGGGTCGCCGGGATCGCCAGCCGGTCGGAGAGGACCTCCACCTCGACCCCCGCCGGCGTCTCGACGAGGCGGTAGCGCGGCATCTCGCCGAACTGCAGGACGACGGTCGTCGTCTCCTGGAGGTGGACGACATCCACGGCGACCGGCACCTGCCTGGCGGTGCGGCGGCCGATGGCGAGCCGCGCCTCGGTGGGGCGCCACTCGAAGGCGTAGCCGGCGAGCGCGCCGTAGGTGCGCTCGAGGAAATCGACCGGCACCTGCGGGCCGCCGTCGCCCAGGTTCACCGGCTGCGACAGCGAGACGATGTCGTCGCCGACGGTCACCACCGAGCTGCCGGGGGCGAGGACGATCGGCCGCTCGGGCGCTTGCCGCAGGGTGAGGGTCCAGCTCCCGCTCTCGGCGTCGCGCGCCAGCGTCCCTTCGAGGGCGTTGACCAGGGGCGCGAGCGCGACCAGCGGCCCGGCCGGGGCGAGGGACACCGGCACCGCCAGCGCCTGCCCTTCGAGGGTGACGACCGGTGTCCGCGCGGCCCCTTCCCCCTGCGCCGCCGAGCGGGCGCCCTGTGCGGCGGCGAAGACGAGGGGCAGGAGGCAGGCGAGCCCGAACAGGCGGCGCGCGGTCATCCGGCGAAGGATACACTCTCGCCCGGCATGGAGATCCGACAGTTCCGGGTGGTGGTGCGGGCGCGGAGCTTCGAGCGCACCTGCCGCTTCTACGGCGACTCGCTGGCGCTGTCGCGGCTCGCGAGCTGGGAGCGCGAGGACGTGCGCGGCGCCCTCTACCTCGCCGGCCCCGGCGTGATCGAGGTGGTCGGGCGCACCGGCGACGAGTCCGGCGAGTACGACGAGGTCTTCGAGTACCAGGGGCCGGAGCACAAGCTGGTGCTGGTCTTCCAGGTCCCCTCGGCCGAGAAGGCGTACGAGGAGGCCCTCTTCCGCGACCAGGAGATTCCCGGCGGCCTCCGCCGCGACGCCGAGGGCCTCCTCTTCGAGACGCACGACCCCGACGGGGTCAAGATCCTGCTGCGGCAGATCGACTGATCGCGTCGGCGCGCGTCGGCGCCCCTACCACTCCACCCGATAGACCGGCACCACCTGCGCCTTCCCCTTGAGCTGCATCGCCGCGACCGGCGCCAG
>DASWHY010000526.1:0-5872 GCA_036397955.1 Thermoanaerobaculia bacterium
CGGGCGGCGCAGGCGCTCGAGAGCGATGCGCGAGCGGCGGGCGCGGAGATCGCCTACGTCGGGGGCAACCGTCCCTATCTCTTCTTCGGCAGGGGCCTGCAGAACGGCGTCCACGTCGTGCCCACCGAGAGCGACCTCGCCGGCCGCTTCTTCGACTGGGGAGGGCATTCGCGCTGGCCCTTCTCCGGCACCCACTACTGGCGCTGGCGCGCCAACCTCGAACGCCTGGGAGTCGACTACGTGGTGACGGTGTTCTCGGATCAGGTCCTCCCCGAACGGAGGTGGCTGCGGCGTCACCCGGAGCTCTTCCGGCGCATCTACGAGGACGGCCGGGTGGAAATCTGGAAGGTCAGCGGACGATGGTGAACGTCTCCCAGGGCCCGATCGCCACGCGGTTGGCGTTCACCACGCCGCCGCCGCCGCCTTCGGCGACGACGTAATGGCCGCTGAACGTCCGCAGCGCCACCTGATTGCCGTTCAAGATCGTGCCGCTGCCGCCGACCTTCTGGATGACGAACGTCTCCCAGCCGTGCGGCATCGTGCCGCTGCCGACGAGCGTGCCGCCGCCGCCGCCCGGCGCCTGGAGGACCCACCAGTCCCAGGTGTAGAGGTGGACGCTGTCGCCGCTCTGCAGCAGACCGCCGTTTCGATCGACGAGCGTGAAGGTCTCCCACGGCCCCGCGGCGGTGCGGTTGGCGTTGATGACGCCGCCGCCGGCGTTCTCGGCCACCACGTACTGCCCGTTGTTTGCCCGGAAGTTGACCGTGATGCGCGTCCCCGGAGCCGGCCCGTCGAACGCCGGCGTCCACAGCAGCCGATTCGGCGATCCCGAACCGATGCTGCTGAGCCGTCCGAAGGTCGTGTGATCGAATATCGCGTACGACACGACGTTGGGCCGCGCCTTGGTGTTGCCTTGCAGGTACAGCGCCGCGGCGCCCACGACGTGCGGCGCCGCCAGGGGCCCGGTGCGCTCGGGATGGCGGCTCGACCGTAAGATCCGCCGGATGCCGAGCCCGCGTCCCACCGTCGCCGTGGACTTGCGCGCGCTGGTGCCGGCGGCGACGGGGATCGGGGTCTACACCCGGTCGCTCCTCCTGGCGCTCGCGGCGCGCGGGGGCTTCGGCTACCTCGGCATGGCGCACCGGCCGGTGGTCGTCGCCGGCGAGCTGGCGGCGGGCGGCGTGCCGAGCGAGAGCCACGGCGGGCCGCTCGGGATCGTCTGGCAGCAGCTCCTGCTGCCGCGCCGGCTAGCACGGGGCGACGTCGACCTCTACTGGTCGCCGCTCTTCACCCTGCCGCTCCGCTGCCCGGTGCCCGGGGTCGTCACCGTCCACGACCTCACCGCCCTCCTCCTCCCTGAGACCCACCGCTTCAAGGTGCGCTGGAGCCTGCTGCCCTTCCTCCGCCCGTCGCTGGAACGGGCGCGGCGGGTGATCGCGATCTCGGAGGCCACCGCCGCCGACCTGCGCACGCACTTCCCGCAGGTGACCGGGAAGGTGCGCGTCGTCCTCTCCGGCATCGACCCCGACTTCCGCCCCGGCGACCCCGACGCCATCGCCGCCACCCGCCGCGAGCTCGGCGCCCCGGACGGCTACCTCCTCTACACCGGTACGCTCGAGCCGCGGAAGGGTCTCCACCTCCTCCTCGACGCCTGGGAGGCGCTGCGCGCCCACGGCGGCGAGGTACCGCCGCTCCTCCTCGCCGGGCCGTACGGCTGGGGGAGCCGCGACCTGGTGCGGCGGATCGAGCGGCTGCGGTCCGCAGGGGTGACGGCGCTCGGCCGCCTGCCGCGCGCGCGGCTGGTCGAGGTCGTCCAGGCGGCGCGCGTCTTCGTCTATCCGTCGCTCTACGAGGGGTTCGGCTTCCCCCCGGCCGAGGCGCTGGCCTGCGGCGTGCCGGTCGTGGCGACACGCGGCTCCAGCCTGCCGGAGGTGGTGGGCGACGCCGGCCTCCTGGTCGAGCCGGGCGACGCCGGCGCCCTCGCCGGCGCGCTCGAGCGCGTGCTCGCCGACCCCGCGCTCGCCGCCGACTTGGCGGCGCGCGGACCGGCGCAGGCCGCGCGCTTCCGCTGGGAGAGCGCCGCGGCGGCGACCGAGGAGGTCTTCCGCGAGGCCCTAGAATGACGCCGGTGCCCTACACGATCGGACTCGACGCCCGCAAGCTGCGCGACTTCGGCATCGGCACCTACGTCCGCAACCTGGTGCGCGGGCTGGCGGCGATCGACTCCGAGAACCGCTACGTGCTGCTCGTCGGGCCGGCCGGGCGCGAGATCCTCTCCGACCTGCCCGACAACTTCCGCCTCGTCCTCGAGCCGTCGCCGGTCTACTCGCTGCGCGAGATGGCGGTCCTCTCCTGGCGCCTGCTGCGCCTCCGCCTCGACCTCTACCACGCCACCCACTACGTGCTGCCGGTCTACGTCCGCCCGCGCGTCGTGGTGACGATCCACGACATCATCCATCTCCTCTACCCCGAGTTCCTGCCCAACACCCTGGCCTTCCTCTACGCCCAGCGGATGATCCGCAGCAGCCTCGAACGCGGCACGCGCATCATCGCCGTCTCGCAGAGCACCAAGGCCGACCTGCAGGAGCACTTCGAGGTCGATTCGGGGAAGATCCAGGTCATCCACAACGGCGTCGAGGAGGAGTACCGGCAACGCATCCCCGACGAGGAGCTGGAGCGGCGGCTGCGCGCCCTCGGGCTCAGCCGCCCCTACCTCCTCTTCGTCGGCAACCCCAAGCCGCACAAGAACCTCGACCGCGTGGTGCAGGCCTACGCCCGCGCCCGCGAGCTGGCGCCGTTCGACGCGCCGCTGGTCTGCGTCGGCGACCGCGGCAGCCAGGAGTTCAAGATCCGCCAGCGGGCGCTGAACCTCGGGCTCGGCGACCGCGTCCGCCTCCTCGGCCACGTGGCGCAGGAGGTGCTGCCGGCGATCTACCAGGGGGCGACGCTCTTCCTCTATCCGACGCTCTACGAGGGTTTCGGGCTGCCGGTGGTGGAGGCGATGGCCTCGGGCGTCGCGGTCATCACCTCGAACACCTCGGCGCTCAAGGAGGTGGCCGAGGGGTACGCGCACCTCGTCGACCCGCTCGACGTCGAGGGGATGGCGAAGGCGATCGCCCGCTGCATGTCCGACCCCGAGCACCGGGCGACGCTGGCGAAGCTCGGGCAGCGGCGGGCGGAGGACTTCCGCTGGGAGAAGGCGGCGCGCAAGACGCTCGCCGTCTACCGCGCCGCGCTCGCGGCGCCCGAGCCGGCGTCCCCCGTGCCGGCCGAAGCGCCGTCCGGCGAGTGGCGGACCGGGGCGGCGCCTTGAGCGCGGCGGCGCCGCGCGCCGCGCTGGTCCACGACTGGCTGACCGGCATGCGCGGCGGCGAGAAGGTGCTGGAGGTCCTCTGCGGCCTCTTCCCCGCCGCCCCGATCCACACCCTCTTCCACTTCCCCGGCAGCGTCAGCCCGGCGATCGAGGGCCACCCGATCCGTCCGAGCTGGCTGCAGCGCGCCCCGGGCGTGCGCCGCCACTACCGGCGCTACCTGCCGCTCTTCCCGCGCGCGATCGAGGCCTTCGACCTCGCCGGCTACGACCTCGTCGTCTCGAGCAGCCACTGCGTCGCCAAGGGGGCGATCCCGGCGCCCGGCGCGCGGCACGTCTGCTACTGCCACACGCCGATGCGCTACGTCTGGGACCAGGAGCACGCCTACTTCCCGCGCCGCACCGGGCTCGCGGCGCGGCTGCGCGGGCGCGTGCTCGACCGCCTGCGCGCCTGGGACGTCGCCTCCGCCTCGCGCGTACACCAGTTCGTGGCCAACTCCTCCTTCGTGGCGCAGCGCATCCGCCGCTACTACGGCCGCGACGCCGAGGTGGTCCACCCGCCGGTGGACGTGGAGTTCTTCACTCCCGCGCCGGCCGAGGCAGCGCATCGCGCCTCCGGCGGCTACTGCCTGGTGGTCTCGGCGCTGGCGCCGTACAAGCGGATCGAGTGGGCGATCGCGGCCTGCGCCAAGGCCGGGGTCGAGCTGCGCGTCGTCGGCGACGGCCCCGAGCGCGAGCGGCTGGCCCGCCTCGCCGGGCCGCGCGCCCGCCTCCTCGGACGGGTGGACGACGCCGCCCTCCGCGACCTCTACCGCGGCGCCCTCTGCCTCCTCCAGCCGGGGGTCGAGGACTTCGGCATCGCCTCGGTCGAGGCCCTGGCCTGCGGCACGCCGGTCGTGGCGCTGGGCAAGGGCGGGGTGCTGGACGTGGTCGAGGACGGCGTCCACGGCGTCCTCACCCGGACCGAGGGGGACCTCGACGAGCTCGCCGCCGCGATTGACAGGGTGCGCCGGATGTGCTTTAGTCAGACCAGTTTACGGGCTCGGTCGGAGGCGTTTTCATCGCACCGCTTCGCCGAGCGCATGTGCTCTCTGTTGCTCCCGCAGCCGGCTGTTGCGTCCAATGTGAGGGGTTCCGCCTCTTGATCCGTCAGCGCCACCGCGTCTCGAAAAGCGTCTATCTCGCCGGCGACGTCCTCGCCACCGCTCTCGCCTACGTCGCCGCCTGGTTCCTCCGCTTCGAGGTGGAGGTCATCCCGGTCACCAAGAACGTGCCGGCGATCGAGCCCTACCTGACGCTGCTGCCGATCGCCCTCGTCCTCTTTCCCGTCGTCTTCCACTTCCACGGCCTCTACCAGACCCGCCGCGGCCGCAGCCGCGTGGACGAGGTGCTGACGATCCTGGTGGCGGTGCTGCTGGCGACGGTCCTGCTCTCGGTGGTCATCGCCTGGTACCGCCCGCCGGCGGCCCCCGGGAGCAACGAGTACTTCACCTACAGCCGCGCCTTCCTCGCCCTCTTCGCGCTCACCGACCTGCTCTTCGTCGGCGCGGCGCGCATGGGCATCCGCGAGCTGCTGCGGCGCATCCGCCTCTCCGGCCACAACCTGCAGCGCATCCTGGTGATCGGCGCCGGCCAGCTCGGCCGCGAGATCACCCAGAAGCTGGTCGCCCACCGCGACCTGGGCTTCGAGGTCGTGGGCTTCCTCGACGACGACCCCGGCAAGCAGCTCAAGCACTTCGCCGGCGCGCCGGTGCTCGGCAACCTGAAGCAGGCCGAGGAGGTGGTCTCGCGCCACGACGTCGACCAGGTCTACATCACGCTGCCGCTCGAGGCGCACAAGAAGACGCTGCAGATCCTCCAGCGCATGGGCCGCGAGATGGTGGAGATCAAGCTGGTGCCCGACATCCTCCAGTACGCCACCCTGAAGGCGACGCTCGAGGACGTGGACGGCACGCCGGTCATCAACCTCTCGCAGGTGCCGCTCCAGGGGTGGAGCAGCCTGGTCAAGCGCGGCATGGACGTGGCGATGGCGGCGGCGGCGCTGCTGGTGCTGGCGCCCTTCCTGCCGTTCGCCGCTCTCGCCATCTGGCTCGAGGACCGCGGCCCGATCTTCTACCGCCAGGAGCGCATGGGGCTGGACGGCAGGCCCTTCATGATCCTCAAGTTCCGCTCGATGCGGGTGGACGCCGAGGCCTCCAGCGGGCCGGTGTGGGCGATCCGCAACGATCCGCGGCGGACGCGGGTGGGGGGCCTCCTGCGGCGCTCGTCGATCGACGAGCTGCCGCAGCTCTGGAACGTGCTGATCGGCGACATGTCGATCGTCGGCCCGCGCCCCGAGCGCCCGAGCTTCGTGCGCGAGTTCAAGCACAAGATCCCGCAGTACATGCTGCGCCACCGGGTCAAGAGCGGCATCACCGGCTGGGCCCAGGTCCACGGCTGGCGCGGCAACACCTCGATCAAGAAGCGCATCCAGTACGACCTCTACTACATCGAGAACTGGTCGCTCTCCCTCGACCTCAAGATCCTCTGGATGACCCTCCGCCAGGGGCTGCGGCACAACGC
>DASWHY010000527.1:0-2573 GCA_036397955.1 Thermoanaerobaculia bacterium
GCCGGCCGGCGCCTACCGCTTCGCCAGCGCGCAGATGCGCGGCCTCTTCGCGGCGTTGCCGGCGGGGCTGCCGCTGCCGCTCCCCACCCCCTGGCTCGTCGGCTACGACGCGCTGCAGCGGATCAACGAGGCCGGCGAGTATCCGACGTACTTCTTCGGCGAGGTCCGCTACGGCGCCGCGCCCGCCTATTTCCCGGTCGCGATCCTGCTCAAGACGCCGCTCCCGCTCCTCGCCGCTTGGCTCTTCGCTCTCTTCGCGCGCGGCGGGCGCCGCAACGGCGAAGGGTTCGTGTGGCTCCCGGCGCTCCTCTACCTCGCCGTCTTCTGCCTGCTGTCGCAGGTCCACTACGGCATCCGCTACGTGTTGCCGGTGGTGGCGCTGGGGACCGTCTGGGCCGGGCGCCTGGCGCCGCACCTCGCCGCCGAGCGCCGCGCGGTGCGGCTCGCCGCCGGTGTCCTGCTCGCCCTCTACCCGCTCGCCGCCTTGCGCGCCACCCCCGACACGATCGATTACTTCAATTGGCTCGCCGCCGGCCGCGGCGACGCCCTCCTCCTCGACTCCAACGTCGACTGGGGGCAGGGGCTGAAGCGCCTGGCGGCGTGGATGGAGCGCGAGCGGGTGGAGCGCGTCGGCCTCGCCTACTTCGGCCACGTCGACCCGGCGATCTACGGCATCGCCTGGGATTTACCACGGCCGGGCGGCGGCGGCCCGGAATGGATCGCCGTCTCCGCCAACTTCCTCCACGGCCTGCCCTACGCCACCTACGACCAGGGCCGCATCGTCCCCGTCCCCGCCGGCGCCTTCACCTGGCTCGCCGCCTACCCCGACCGCCGCTACCTGGGCGGCGGGCTGTTCATGGTGCGGACGGGCTCTCGCCCGGCAGACTCGTCCGAACCTTAGAAGGAGAAAGTTGACTCGTATGCACGACGTGCATACCATAGGTCGTGCGTTTCCAGTACGACCCCGCGAAGGTCGCGGGCAATCTCAGAAAGCACGGGGTCTCGTTCGCCGACGCTGAGGGGGTCTTCTACGACCCGTTGGCCCGCCACCGTCCAGATCCCGACAGCGAAGGCGAGGAGCGCTACGTCGTTGTGGGGCTCGGAAACGCCGGCCGTGTTCTCGTCGTGGTGTACACCGTGCGGAACGATGAGATCCGGCTCATCTCGGCTCGGCCCGCGACACGCAAAGAGAGGCGCGACTATGAAAGCTGAGTACGACTTCTCCAAGGCCAAGCGCGGCGCGCTGATCCCGGCGACGGGAAAGACGCGCATCACGATCTACATCGACAACGCCGTCCTCGACGAGTTCCGCGCTCGCGCGGAGCAGGCGGGCACCGGCTACCAGACCATGATGAACGAGGCCTTGAAGGGGTACCTGTCGCGCGCCGAGCCGCCGGTCACGGAGACGGTGCTGCGGCGGGTCATCCGCGAGGAGATCCCGAAGGCCAAGCGGGTGGCGCGGCGGCCGTCCCGTTCCTCCACCAAAGCGGTGCGCGCCGGCTAGCCCGGTCCGTCACCCCCACCGGCGGTGCATCCAGAGCCACATCTCCGGATGCTCGCGGATCTGCTCCTCGGCGACCTCCAGGTAGCGGCGGGTGAGGATCAGCACCGCCTCCTCCCCTTCCCCTTCCGGGAAGACCGGCGGCCGCGCGACGAAGCGGTAGCGGCCGCGCGGCGCCGGCAGCACCGCCACCGGCACGACCGGCGCGCCGGTGCGCAGCGACAGGCGGGCGAGGACCGGGGTGGTGCGCGCCGGGCGGCCGAAGAAGGGCACCTCGATCCCCTCCCGCGGCTGCACCCGCTGGTCGATGAGGATGCCCACCCGCCCGCCCTCGCGCAGCACCTCGAGCATCCGCCGCGCGGCGCCGCGCTTGGGCACCACGACGCCGAAGAAGCGCTCGCGCAGGGCGCGCAGCTCGCGGTCGAGCCAGGGGTTGTCGGGCGGGCGGACGACGATGTGGAGGCGCCCGCGCCAGAGGCCGACCGCCGGCGCCACCAGCTCCCAGAAGCCGATGTGCGGCGACAGCACGAAGAGGCCGCGGCCGGCGGCCTCCGCCGTCTCGAAGTGCTCCCACCCCTCCAAGGTGAAGCGGTCGCAGGTCTCCTCGTAGTCGAAGCGGGTCGAGGAGACGGCGTCGCAGAGGGCGGCGCCGAAGTGGCGGAAGCAGGCGGCGGCGAGGCGCCGGCGCTCCGCCTCCGGCAGCTCCGGGAAGACGAAGGCGAGGTTGCGCAACGCCACCTCGCGGTGGCGGCGGTCGAGCCGGTGGGCGAGGGCGCCGAGGGCCCGCCCGACGCGGCGGGTCGCGGCGTGCGGCAGGGCGCGCAGCCCCCCCTTGAGCGCCAGGTAGAGCGCGTACTCGACGCGGTGGCGGAGCGGGCGCGCTTTCACCGCTAGGCCGCGCCGCTCGTGCCGAACCGCCCGCGGAGCGCGTCGATCTCGCCGTCCAGCCACTGCCAGAAGGCGGGCTCCGGCTCGGCGCGCACCGGCAGCTCGGCGAGCGGCAGCTCCAGGCGGCCGAGGAGCTTGACCCGGTCCTTGCCGGTGGTGAGGACGGCGGCGGCGGCGTGCTCGA
>DASWHY010000528.1:0-2833 GCA_036397955.1 Thermoanaerobaculia bacterium
TGCCCTGTCCCCTCACGCTCACGCCGGGCGCTTTGTACCTGTGAACAAACGATCATTATCGCTGCCGCTCGTCAGGAATTCGTCAATGCTGCTGCCGGGGGCGCTACCGCAGCTCGATGCTGAAGGTGTCGGAGCTCACTGCCTCGCCGTCGGGCTGCACGGCCGTGACGTGCCAGAACAGCTTGCTGCCCGGGGGCATGCCGGCCAGCTTTGCCGCCGGCACCAGGAGCTCGCGCCGCTCGAGACGGCGGGCGATGGCAACTTCCCGCAGCAGGTCGTCGGTCGTCACGCGCACGTCGTAAAGGGCGCCTTCGGGGCCCTCCCAGCGGAGGAGGAACCGCTCGCGCGGCAGGGCGCTTCCGACCAGCGGGCGGATCGCGCCCTGCTCCTCGCCGCGCATGGCGATGAGCTGGCGCTCCTCGCGCCGCTCCTCGACCGCGACGCCGACGACCACCAGCAGGACGGCCGCCGCGGCCGCCGGAACGAGGAAGCGGACCTGCCGCGCCCAGGGGCGGCGCAGCGGCACGACCGGGGCGACCTCCCGGGACTCCCGCGCCAGCTCGGCGGCGAGGCGCCAGTCCTCGGCGCAGGCGGCGCAGACCGCGACGTGATCGAGCAGCGCGTCGCGCTCGGTGTCGGGGAGCTCGCCGCGCACCGCCGCCCAGATCTGCTCCGGATGCGGGCAGTCTTCCGCCGCGGCGTCCGCGGGCGGCCCCGCCGCCGCGAAGGCGCGGCGCAGGGCCTCGAGATCGAGTCGGTCTGGGTTCGTCCCTTGGTTCATCCTCGTACCCCCTGCGCTTCCAGGCACCGCCGCAGGTCGGCCATGCCGCGATAGACCAGGTTCTCGGTCTGCTTGAACGGCCCTCCCAGCAGCTCCGCCGCCTCCGGCACCGAGTGCCCCAGCAGGTGGAGGGTCACCGCCCGCCGGCGGGCCGCGAGCAACTCGCCGAGACAGCCGCGGATGGCCTTCCCCAGCTCGCGCCCGGCGGTCCACCGCTCGGGGTCGACGTCCGGCGCCCGGAGCGGCAGCTCGGGGTCCTGGTCCAGCGGCACCTCGCGGCGCCGGCGCAGACGCCGGATCTCGTCGACGACGGCGCTGTAGGCCGCCTTCTTGAGATAGAACGGCGAGAGTTCCCTTTCTCCCTCACGCCGCTCCAGCACGTCCATGACCCGCAGGAGCGCCGTCTGCGCGACGTCGTCCGCGCGGTCGGCGAGCCAGCGCGGGCAGGCGCGTCGCACGGCGCGCGCGATGTCTTCGCGGAGACGCTCGATCTCCAGGGGAGGGAGAGACCAGGTCATCGGGGCTGCGTGGATACCGTTAAACTATCACTCCTGGGCGGTTTGCCGCCGGCATCCGTAAACAGTCCGTCACCCCATGACACGCCGTCCGCAGCTCGCCGCGCTCCTCGTGCTCCTGCCGCTCCTGGCCGCGGCCGCGCCACTCTGCGCCGCAACGGCCGCTCCGACCCTCGCCGGCGCCGCGGACCTTCTCGCCGCCGCCGAGCGCGCCCACGCGGCCGCCGCCGCGGCCGTCGCCGGCGCCCCGGGCTGGATGGGGCTGCGGCACTCGGGGCACGCCGCCGTGGCCCGCGGCCTCGACGAGGTACGCGGCGCCCTCGCCGCGGCGCGCGCGGCGCTGGCAGGCCGCGACGCCGGCTTGCCCCGCGCCCTGCGGCGGGGGAGCGTGGCCTTGGCCGGGCTGCGGGTGGCCTGGGGCCGCGCCGGGCTCGCCGCGCCGGCGGCGACGCGCCGCCTGCGCGAGCTGGCGGTGGCGTTCGACGCCCTGCGCGCCCGCTGCGGGCCGGAGGGCGCCCGCGCCGGCCGCGGCGGCCCGCTGACGCCCGCCGAGCGCGAGCGCCTCGCCGCGGTGCAGGCGGCGCGGCGCGCCTTCGCCGCCGCCCTCGAGCCGCTCGGCGCCCGCGCCGCGGCGCGCGGCGACCGGCGGCTCGCCGGCGAGCTCCGGCGCTGGATCGCGCAGTCGGAGCGCATCGCCGCGGCGCCGCCGGCGGTCGAGACCCTGCTCGAGGCGGTCTGGCTCGCCGACCACCTCCGCGGCGAGTGGACGGCCACGACGCCGTACGTCCCACCGCCGGACCGCGGCGACTGGCTGGCCGCCCACGCGGCGGTCGAGGACGTTCTCGGCGAATCGGAGGTGGGCTACCTGGCGGTGGCCGACCTCGGCGGCGCGGCCGCGCCGTTGAAGGTCGAGCCCGCGGCCCCGGAGGGCGGCGCGACGCCGGCGGGCGTCGAGCTCCAGGTGCTCGCGTCCACGCCGGTCGTGCTCTTCCAGCCGCCGGAGCTGGACGTGGCCTGGGAGGAGGAGGAAGAAGAGAGCGCGGAGGCGAGCGCGGAGGCGAGCGAAGAGCCCGTCGAGGGCGCGCAGCCTGCCGCCGAGGAGGAGAGCGCCGAGGCCGCCGAGCCGGCCGAGGAGGGCCCCATCACTATCGAGGTCGTCAGCGAGTCCGGCGAGGTGCTGACCGTCGAGCTCCCCTCACCCGCTCCTTCTCCTGATCCCGCCCCCGAGCCCGCTCCCGCCCCGCCGCCTCATCCGTTGTAGATCGGCCCGCCGCCGCTGCGGTAGAGCTCCAGCACTTCGCGCGCCTCGGCGCGCAGCACGCCGCGCACGATCTCGACGCCGCGCGCGGCAAGGTACTCGTACGACTCCGGGAAGACCGGCCCCTCCTCGAAGGAAAGGCGCGAGGCGTCGTCGCGGTGGGCGCCGCAGACCAGCCGCTTGACGCCGCTCCACAGCGTCGCGCCCAAGCACATCGCGCAGGGATCGCAGGAGCTCACCAGCTCGTGCTCCGGCATCCCGGGGCCGCCGAGCGTGTAG
>DASWHY010000529.1:0-3641 GCA_036397955.1 Thermoanaerobaculia bacterium
CTCTACGCGGTCGAGAGCGTCACCCTCCTCGACCTCTTCCCCCAGACCGGGCACATCGAGACGGTGGTGCAGATGGTGCGGGCATCCAGCACCCCTGCCTGAGCGGTTTCCGCGCCGGAGCCTCCCGTGTCTAAGCCTTCAGGATGGACACGACACGCACCGCGGTGTTCTCGGGTCTCAGGGTGAGCGGCCACGACACGGGCGAGGCCGGCGACGAGCGGCGGCTGCTGGCGGAGCTGGCGGCGGGGGACCGGCGCGCGGCGGAGGTCCTGGTGGAACGGACCTACCGCGGCGTCTACGCCTTCCTCCACCGCCTCGCCGCCGATCCCGAGCTGGCCGCCGACCTGACGCAGGAGACCTACCGCCGGGCCTGGGCGGCGCTCTCGTCGTTCGACGGGCGCGCCCGCTTCTCGACCTGGCTCTGCCGCATCGCCTACACCACCTTCTTGAACCACCTGCGCCGGCCGCGCCGCCTGGTGCCGCTCGACGAGCGGTACGAGGAGACGGCGGCCGATCCCGCGCCCGCCGCCGACGACCAGGTCGGCGGGGCGATGGCCGGCGAGCGGCTGCGGCGGGCGGTGCTCGCCCTGCCCGAGGAGCTGCGCTACACGGTGACGGCGCTCTTCTGGGGCGAGCGGTCGGTGGCGGAGGTGGCCAAGCACGAAGGGGTGACGCCGGTCGCCATCCGCAAGCGCCTCAAGCGGGCGCTGGCGGCCCTGGCGGCGGCGCTCGAAGAGGAGGAAGTCCGATGAGCAGGTCGAGCGAGCGCGAAGTCGCCCGGCGGCTGTCCGAGCGCGGCCCCGAGCCGGAGCCGCCGGCGGAGCTGCTGGCGCGGCTCAAGGCCGAGATCCCCGCCGAGCTGGGCGGCCGGCTGCGGCTGGTCGAAGCGGCGGCCGCCGAGGAGCGGCGGCCGGCGTGGGGCGAGCGGCGGTGGCTGCTGGCGGCGTCGATCGCGGCGGCCCTGACGGGCGGGTTCCTGGCCCTCGAGGTGCGGGAGCGGGCGACGGCGCCGGTGGCGGAGCTGGAACCGACCCCGGAGGTCGCGGCGCGCGCGGAGAGCGCGGCGGAGCCTCCCTCGCCGCGGCCGGCGGCGCCGCAGGGGCCGGCGGCCCGCAGCATGCCGCCGCCGCCGGCGTCCGCCGACGACGAGTCCGCGCAGGTGTCCTCCGGGCCTGCCCTCTTCGACGAGCGCCGCGAAGCCGCGGCGGCGCCGAAGCCCCAGTTCAAGGCGCCGGCGTCCGCGCAGCCGGTGGAGGTGCCCGAGGAGATCATGGGGGTCGAGGGCGGCGTCGCCGGCGGCATCGTCGGCGGCGTCCACGGCGGGGTTCCCGGGGGCGTCGTGTCCGGCGATCACGCCGCGCCGCCGCGCCTCGGCGGGGTCATGCAGCCCACGACCGGCGGCAACGCCGAGCCCAACGACGAGCCGTACGGCGACGTCTTCTTCAAGACCTACGGCGTCAACCCGTTCGTCGACAGCGAGGACGACCGCCTCTCGACCTTCGGGCTGGACGTGGACACCGCCTCCTACACGGTGGCGCGCCGCTACCTGACCGACGGCCACCTGCCGCCGGCCGAGGCGGTGCGCGTCGAGGAGATGGTCAACGCCTTCGACTACGGCGACCCGGCGCCGCGCGACCGCGACTTCGCGGTGCGCGCCGAGGGCTCGCCCACCCCCTTCGCCGAGGGCGGCCGTTACCGCCTCCTCCGCTTCGGCATCCGGGCGCGCGAGGTGCTGGCGGCCGATCGCAAGCCGGCCGTCCTCACCTTCGTCGTGGACGTCTCCGGCTCGATGGACTACGAGAACCGGCTCGGGCTGGTCAAGCAGGCGCTCGGGCTGCTGCTCGACGAGCTGCGGCCGGAGGACCGGGTGGGGCTCGTGGTCTACGGCGACGAGGGGCAGTTGCTCCTCGACCACACCAGCGACAAGGGGGCGATCCGCCGCGCCATCGACCGGCTGGTCCCCGGCGGCTCGACGAACGCCGAGGAGGGGCTCCTCGTGGGCTATCAGCTCGCCGAGCAGGGGCTGCGCCAGGGCGCCATCAACCGGGTGATCCTCTGCTCGGACGGCGTCGCCAACGTCGGCGCCACCGGCCCGGCGAGGATCCTGGCGCGCATCGGCCGCGACGCCGAGCGCGGCATCGAGCTCACCACCGTCGGCTTCGGCATGGGCAACTACAACGACGTGCTGATGGAGCAGCTCGCCGACCAGGGCGACGGCCGCTACGCCTACGTCGACACGCTGGAGGAGGCGCGGCGGGTCTTCGTCGAGGACCTGACGGGGACGCTGCAGACCGTCGCCTCGCAGGCGCGGGCGCAGGTCGAGTTCAACCCGGCGGTCGTGGCGCGCTGGCGTCTCCTGGGCTACGAGAACCGCGACATCGCCGACCAGCGCTTCCGCGACGACACGGTGGACGCCGGCGAGATCGGCGCCGGCCACGGCGTCACCGCCCTCTACGAGATCAAGCTCGCCGAGGACGCCCCCGCCTACCTGCCGGCCGCCACCCTCCGCCTGCGCTGGCGCTCCGACGAGAGCGAGCGCTTCGAGGAGATCGCGCGCACCCTGCGGGTGGCCGACTTCGCGCGGAGCTGGGAGAGCGCGCCGCGCGCCCTGCGGCTGGCCTCGGTGGTGGCCGAGTTCGCCGAGGTCCTGCGCGGCTCCTTCTGGGCCAAGGACGGCGACCTCGAGGCCCTCGCCCGCCGCGCGCGGCGCCTGGCCTCCTCCGGCGAGGCGCGGCTGATCGAGCTGGCGGAGCTGATCGAGAAGGCGTCGGAGCTCAAGGGCGACGACGAGGAAGGCGACGGGGCCGACTAGAATCCCGGCGTGCCCGCCTTCCGCATCGTCCTGGCGAAGGAGGACTTCAAGTTCTCCTCCGCCCACTTCACCATCTTCGGCGCCGGGCGGGCGGAGCTCTTCCACGGCCACAACTACCACGTCGCGGTGGAGCTGGCCGGCGACGCGGTGGACGAATGGGGGCTCCTCGCCGACATCGCCGCCGTCAAGCAGGCGATCCGCGCCGCCTGCGCCCGCCTCGACAGCCGCACCCTGATCCCGGTCGACAGCGGCGAGATCGCCTGGTCGCAGGAAGGCGACGGCGTCGAGGTCCGCTTCGACGAGCGCCTCTATCGCTTCCCCGCCGCCGACGTCCTGCTGCTGCCGCTCGCCAACACCTCGATGGAATTGCTGGCGCGGATGCTCTGGGAGGAGATCGCGCCGCGCCTCGCGGGGTCGCGCGTCGAGGTGCTGGCGCTCTCGGTCGAGGAGTCGGCCGGACAGCGCTGCGTCTACGAGAGCCGCATCTCCCGCCCCTTCCAGGACAGCAGCCTCCCCCGCCGGTAGTCCGCCGCGCCGAGCGCCAGGACGGCCGCCAGGAGCAGCGCGTCGGCCGGCCAGAGGAGCCCCCAGGCGGGGGTGTGGCCGGAGCCGGCGCGGAGGAGGGCCGAGGCGGCGGCGCCGGCCGTCCAGAGGAGGACCGCCTCGACCCAGCGGCCGGCGGCGAGCGCGGCAAGGAGACCGGCGGCGGGACGGAGCGCCGCCGCGAGCGCCGCCGCCAGCACTCCCGGCCTTCCCCCGAAGAGCCCGCCCAGGTTCCGCCGCCAGCCGCGCAACGTCTCGCCGAGACCGCGGTACATGCGCACCGTGA
>DASWHY010000530.1:0-2023 GCA_036397955.1 Thermoanaerobaculia bacterium
ATCCGCTCCGCCTTCGGCGCCAGCCGCGGGCGCATCGTTCGCCAGCTCATGACCGAGAGCGTCATGGTGTCGCTGGCCGGCGGCGCACTCGGCGTGCTGGTCGGGCAGTGGGGGATCAAGCTGCTCGACGCCGCGATGCCGGCCGACAACCCGCCTCCTTACTGGATGCACTGGGAGATCGACCGCCCGGTGCTCCTCTTCACCGTCGCGCTGGCGGTCGTCACCGGCATCATCTTCGGCTTGGCGCCGGCGCTCCAGGCCGCCAAGCCCGACCTCAACGGCGCGCTCAAGGAGGGGGGACGCGGCTCGGGCGGCAGCGTCGCCCGCAACAAGCTGCGCAACACCCTGGTGGTGCTGGAGGTGGCCCTGTCGCTGGTGCTGCTGGTCGGCGCTTCGCTCTTCGTGCGCAGTTTCATGAAGCTGCAGGGGGCGAGCGGCGGCTTCGACCCGGCGCCGATCCTCACCCTGCGCGTCCACCTCCCGGGCGACGTCTACGAGGAGGAGCTGCGGAAGACGCGCAAGGTCGAGGAGCTGGCGCGCGTGCTGGCGGCGGTGCCCGGCGTCGAGGCGGTCGGCGCCTCGAACAACATCCCGCTGGGCGGCGGCGGCAGCGGTGCGAGCGTGCTGATCGAGGGGCAGCCGGCGGCGCCGGGGGAGGAGCCGGGGATCTACTACACCGGCATCACCGCCGACTGGTTCCGGGCGCTGGACATCCGGCCCACGGCCGGCCGCGGCCTGACGGAAGGCGAGGCGGGCGCGCGCTCGGCGGTGGCGCTGGTCAACGCGACCTTCGCGCAGCGCTTCTGGAAAGGGGACGCGGTCGGGCGCCGCTTCCGCCTGAAGGACGAAGAGGACACGCGCTGGATCACCGTCGTCGGCGTCGTCCCCGACTTCAAGAACGGCGACCTCAACGAGGACGTCGAGCCCTCGGCCTACCTGCCCTTCCCCTACCTGGCGATCCGCAATACGGGGTTCGTCCTGCGCACGCGCGGCGAGCCGCTCGAGACGGCAACCGCGGCGCGCGCGGCGATCCGCGCCGCCGATCCGGGCATCCCGGTCTTCGAGGTGGCGGACATGGAGACGGTGCGGATGAGCGGGGTCTGGGAGTACGGCCTCTTCGGCAAGATGTTCTCGACCTTCGGCGCCATCGCCCTCTTCCTCGCCGCGATCGGCGTCTACGGCGTCCTCTCCTACGTCGTCGGCCAGCGGCTGCGCGAGATCGGCGTGCGGGTGGCGCTCGGGGCGCAGCGCTGGCACGTGCTGCGGCTGGTGGTGCGGCAGGGGCTGGTGCTGGCGCTCTGCGGCATCGGCCTGGGGCTGATCGGCGCCTTCGGGGTGACGCGCGTGGTGGGGGAGATCCTCTACGACGTCTCGCCCACCGACCCGGTGAGCTTCGCCGCCATCTCGCTGCTCCTCGCCGGCATCGCCTGCCTCGCCAGCTACGTGCCGGCGCGGCGGGCGACCGCCGTCGATCCGCTGGAGGCGCTGCGGGCGGAGTAGTAGGCTGCGCGCATGCGACGGTCCGCCGCCTGCGCTGTCCCCGCTCTTCTTGCCCTGCTCCTCGCCGCGGCACCGCTCGCCGCCGAGGAGCTCGGCCGCGTCGATTTCCCGACCTCGGCGCGCGCGCCCGAGGCGCAGCGGCAGTTCCTGCGCGGCCTCGCCGCCCTCCACAGCTTCTGGTACGACGAGGCGGCCGAAGCCTTCCGCGCCGCGCGCGAGGCCGAGCCCGGCTTCGCCCTGGCGCACTGGGGCGAGGCGCTCTCCCACCACCATCCGATCTGGGCCGAGGAGGACCTGGAGGCGGCGCGCGCGGCGCTGGCGGCGCTCGCCCCGACGGCGGCGGAGCGGGCGGCGAAGGCGCCGACCGAGCGCGAGCGGGGCTACCTCGCGGCGGTCGAGACGCTCTTCGGTGAAGGGGAGCGGGCGGCGCGCGAGGCCGCCTATGCCGAGGCGATGGAGCGGCTCGCCACGCGCTTCCCCGACGACCTCGAAGCGGCGAGCCTCTGGGCGCTCGCGGTCATCG
>DASWHY010000531.1:0-2068 GCA_036397955.1 Thermoanaerobaculia bacterium
TCGGGACGCGTCGCCTGGAGCGCCGGCGCCAGGCCGAAGAGGAAGCCGGTCAGGAGCGAGACGACGAGGGTGAAGCCGAGCACCCGCGCGGCGAGCGGCAGGTCGAGGCCGACGGCGAGCGGCAGCTGATCCCCGGGGAGGAAGGCGAGCAGCGCGCCGCGCCCCCAGACCGCCACCAGGAGCCCGCCGGCGCCGCCGCAGAGGGCGAGCACCAGGCTCTCGGTGAGGAGCTGGCGCACCAGGCGCGCCCGCCCGGCGCCGAGCGACAGCCGGATGGCGATCTCCTTGCGCCGCGCGCTGGCGCGGGCGAGGAGGAGGTTGGCGACGTTGGCGCAGGCGATCAGCAGCACCAGCCCGACGACGCTCATCAGCATGGTCATCGCCGCCACCACGCCGCCGCGGAAGCCGGGGTTGATCGTCGCCTGGTTGAGCGGCACGAGCTGCACGTTGCGGCCGCCGTTCTCCTCCGGGTAGGCGGCGGCGAGGCGCTTGCCGATGCCTTCGAGCTCGGCGCGGGCGCTCTCGATCGTCACCCCGGGCGCCAGCCGGCCGATGCCGGAGACGAAGAGGCCGCGCCGCTCGTCGTACCAGTTGGCGCTCTCGTTGGGGCGGATCACCCGGTTCATCGCCATCGGCACCCAGAGCGCCGGCTCGACGCCGACGTCGGTGCCGCGGAAGCTCGCCGGCGCGACGCCGACGATGGTGAACGGGTGGCCGTTGATCCGCACCCGGCGGCCGGGCGCGTCCGCCGCCCCTCCCAGCCGCTCGCGCCAGAGCGTGTGGCTGACCACGGCGACCGGGTAGGCGCCGGGGGCGCCGTCCTCCTCGGGGGTGAAGGCGCGGCCGAGCGCCGGCGCGACGCCGAGGACGTCGAAATAGTTGCCCGAGACCATCTGGCCGACCACCAGCTCGGCCTCCCCCTGGCCGGTCGCCACGCTCATCCCCGCCCAGTCGTAGCCCAGGACCTCGTCGAAGGCCTGGCTCTGCTCGCGGTAGTCCTGCCAGTTGAGGTGAGAGAGCGGCGGGAAGCCGGGGTTGCGCTCGTCGCGGGTGTAGAGCGACACCAGCCGCGCCGGCTCACGCACGCCCACCGAGCTGAAGAGCAGCGCGTTGACGACGCTGAAGATGGTGGTGTTGGCGCCGATGCCGAGCGCCAGCGAGACGATCGCCGCGGCGCTCAGCAGCGGGCGCTGGAGGAGCACGCGGACGGCGAAGCGGAGGTCTTGCAGCAGATCGCCCATGGGACGGCCCTCCCGGTCCTGCCAGATGGTACGCCGGCCGGGGCGCGGAGTTTCAGGCGGCGCGGACCTCGAGCGCGCTGCGTACGGCGCGGCCGAGGTCCTTCGTCGAGAAGGGCTTCTGCAGGAACGGGGCGTCGGCGTCGCCGAGCGAGACCTCGTCCTGGCGGCCGGACATGAAGAGCACCGGCGTCTCGGGGCGCAGCGCGAGCAGGCGGCTGGCGAGCTCCGGGCCGCCCATGCCCGGCATGTTGACGTCGGTCACCAGCAGGTCGAGGGGCCCGTCGTGGCGCTCGGCCAGCGCCAGCGCCTCGCGGCCGGAGGCCGCTTCCAGCACGCGATACCCGAGGCCGCGCAACAGCCTCACCGTCACGCCGCGCACGGCGTACTCGTCCTCGACCACGAGCACGGTCTCATTACCGCCCGGGGCGGCGGTCTCCTCGACGCCGCCGGCGGCCGCTTCCAGCTCCGCCACCGGCAGGTAGATGCTGAAGCAGGCGCCTTCCCCCGGCGCGCTGTCGACGAAGATGCGGCCGCCGCTCTGGGTGACGAAGCCGTAGGCGGTGGCGAGCCCGAGGCCCGTCCCCCCGCCCTCCTGGCGGGTGCTGAAGAAGGGCTCGAAGACCCGGGCCCGGGTCTCGGCGTCCATGCCGATCCCGGTGTCGGTGACGGTGACCAAGACCCAGTGCCCCGCCGGCAGCTCGGCGTGCGGTGCCGGCTCGCCGGGGCGCACGGTGACCGCCGCCGTCCGCACCGTCAGGCGCCCGCCCTGCGGCATGGCGTGGCGGGCGTTGACCGCCAGGTTGACGAGCACGTGCTCCATCCGTCCG
>DASWHY010000532.1:0-6528 GCA_036397955.1 Thermoanaerobaculia bacterium
CAACCGCCTCTCCGACGCCCTGTTCGTGATGGCGCGCTTCGAGAACCTGCGGCGCGGCGTCCCCGAGCCGCTCTGGGACTCGCGGGCCTGACAGCCTCCCGCGACCGCCCATGCCCCCGCCCGCCGCCCTCGTCTTCGACCTCGACGGCACGCTCATCGACTCCCGCCGCGACCTGGCGACGGCGGTCAACCGCACCCGGGTCGAGCTGGGGCTCGCGCCGCTCGCGGTCGCCGAGATCGTCGGGATGGTGGGGGAGGGGGCGCGGCGGCTGGTGGAGAAGGCGCTCGGCGCCGAGGTGCCGCCGGACCGTTTCGACGAGGTCTTCCGGCGCTACCTGGAGCACTACCGGGCCGTGCTGCTGGACACAACCCGCGCCTACGACGGCATGCCCGAGGCGCTGGCGCGGCTCGCGGTGCGCTACCCGCTGGCGGTCCTCACCAACAAGCCCGAGGATCTCTCGCGCGCGGTGCTCGGCGGCCTCGGCCTCCTCGAGCACTTCGCGGAAGTGCTGGGTGGGGACAGCCTGCCGAGCCGCAAACCCGATCCGGCCGGGCTCCTTCACCTCGCCGGCCGCCTCGGCGCGGCTCCCAACAACATCCTGCTCGTCGGCGACTCCGAGATCGACGCCGCCACCGCCCGCGCCGCCGGCTGCCGCTTTGCGCTCGTCACCTGGGGTTTCCCGCGCCCCGCCGACCTGGAAGGGATCAATGCGGAGGTCCGCTACGCCACGCCGGCCGCGCTCGCGGCGGCGCTCGTCCCCGCCGCTACCCCGGCAGGCTGAGGTGGGTGAAAGCCTGGGGGAAGAGGTCGGAGAGGCGGACCTCTTCGCACGTGCCGGCCTCGTTGCAGACGAGGATCGGCAGGTCGGCGGTGAACTCGACCAGGGTCTGACGGCAGAGCCCGCAGGGGCGGGCCGGCGGATCCGTGTCGGTCACCACCGCGAGCGCTTGCGGCCGCCGCAGCCCGGCTGCCGCGGCGCGCGCGATCGCAAGCCGCTCGGCGCAGATCGCGAGGGCCGGGATGCAGTTCTCGACGTTGCCGGAGGCGTGGATCGAGCCGTCCTCCATCAGCACCGCGGCGCCGACCGGGAAGCGGCTGTAAGGGGCGTAGGCGTTGGCGCGCGCCGCCCGCGCGGCGGCGACGAGGGGGTCCCAGTCCATAGGGACGGCGGACTTTAGCACGCGGTCCGCGCCGGCCCCGCGTGATAGCGTGCGGCGGCTTTCGGTCCGCCGTCCGGCGGCCGATCACTTCACATTGCGGAGGAGGGGGCTTGGAGAGCGCAGCGCAGCACGGGGTGCCGCCCGCCGGCGGGGAGGAGATCCGCTGGCACCCGGAGGAGGCGCGCCTGGAGGTGCCGGCGCGCCCCATCGTGGCGTTCATCGAAGGGGACGGCACCGGCCCCGACATCTGGCGCGCCGCGAAGCTCGTCATCGACGGCGCCGTCGCGCGCTGCTACGGCGGCTCGCGCGCCATCGCCTGGACCGAGATCCTGGCCGGCGGGAAGGCCCACCGGCTGACCGGCTCCTGGCTCCCCGACGAGACGTTGGCGGCGATCGAGCGCTACCGCGTCGCCATCAAGGGCCCGCTGACGACGCCGGTCGGCGGCGGCATCCGCAGCCTGAACGTCACCCTCCGCCAGCGGCTCGACCTCTACGCCTGCGTGCGTCCGGTGCGCTACTACCCGGGCGTGCCGACGCCGGTGCGCGAGCCCGAGAAGGTGGACATGGTGATCTTCCGCGAGAACACCGAGGACGTCTACGCCGGCATCGAATGGCCGGCCGGCTCGCCGGAGGCGGCGCGCCTGATCGAGATCCTCGCCGGGATGGGGAAGACCGTGCGGCCGGACAGCGGCATCGGCATCAAGCCGATCTCGGAGACCGGCAGCAAGCGGCTGGTGCGCAAGGCCCTGCAGCACGCCGTCGAGTGCCGGCGCCGCAGCGTCACCCTGGTGCACAAGGGCAACATCATGAAGTTCACCGAGGGGGCCTTCAAGGACTGGGGCTACGAGGCGGCGCGCGAGTACGGCGACCTGGTCGTCACCGAGGCCGACCTCGGCGCCCAGCCCGCCGCGCCCGCCGGCGCCGCGGCGCCCCACCGCGTCGTCGTCAAGGACCGCATCGCCGACTCGATGTTCCAACAGGTCCTCCTCCGCCCCGACGAGTACGACGTCATCGCCACCACGAACTTGAACGGCGACTACCTCTCCGACGCCCTCGCCGCGCAGGTCGGCGGCCTCGGTATGGCGCCGGGGAGCAACGAGGGGGACGGCATCGCCGTCTTCGAGGCCACCCACGGTACCGCCCCGAAGTACGCCGGCCAGGACAAGGTGAACCCCGGCTCGCTCATCCTCTCGGGCGTCATGCTGCTGCGCTGGCTGGGCTGGCGGGAGGCGGCCGAGGCGATCGAGGGGGCGCTGGCGCGGACCATCCTGCAGAAGCCGGTGACCTACGACCTCGAGCGGCAGATGGCGGGGGCGACGCTGCTCAAGACCTCCGAGTTCGCCGCCGCGATCGTCGAGAATCTTTAAGCCCTGACCCCAGGAGACCCTCCGATGCGTCACAAAGTCACCGTCGTCGGCGCCGGCAACGTCGGCGCCACCGCCGCGCAGCGGATCGCCGAGGCGGACCTCGCCGACGTCGTCATGGTGGACGTGGCCGGCGACCTCGCCGCCGGCAAGGCGCTCGACATGATGGAATCGGCGCCGGTGCTCGGCTTCAACGCCCGCATCGAAGGGGGCTCCGACTACGCCCCGACCGCCGGCTCCGACGTCTGCGTCGTCACCGCCGGCATCGCGCGCAAGCCCGGCATGAGCCGCGACGACCTGCTGCGCACCAACGCCGGGATCACCCGGCAGGTGATCGAGCAGCTGGTGCGCCACTCGCCCGACACCATCCTCATCATGGTCACCAACCCGCTCGACGCCATGTGCGAGGTGGCGCGGCGGGTTTCCGGGTTCCCGCGCGAGCGCGTCTTCGGCATGGCCGGCGTGCTCGACGCCGCGCGCATGCGCTACTTCATCGCCGCCGAGCTGGGGGTGTCGGTCGAGGACGTGGACGCCTTCGTCCTCGGCGGCCACGGCGACACGATGGTGCCGCTGCCGCGCTACGCCACGGTCAACGGCGTGCCGCTGCCGCAGCTCCTGCCGGCCGAACGCATCGAGGCGATCAACCAGCGCACCCGCGACGGCGGCATCGAGATCGTCAACTACTACAAGACCGGCTCGGCCTACTACGCGCCGGCGGCGGCGTCCTACGAGATGGTCGCCGCGGTCCTCCACGACAAGAAGAAGATCCTCCCCTGCGCCGTCCTCCTGCAGGGCGAGTACGGCCTCCACGACCTCTTCGTCGGCGTGCCGGTCAAGCTCGGGCAGGGCGGCGTCGAGCAGGTGATCGAGCTCGAGCTGACGGCCGAGGAGCGCACCGCGCTCGACCGCTCGGCCGAGGCGGTGCGCGGCCTCGTCGCCAGCCTCCCCGAGAGCTGAGCCCTACCGCCGCTCGTGCGCCGCGATCGGCGCGACCTCTCCCGCGGTCGCGCCGCCGTGCGCCGCCTTGGGAGGGTTGCCGGGCGTGCCGTCGAGGTCGTCGACGATGTGGCTCAGCCCCGTCGTGGCGGTCTGCCCCGGCGTGTAGCCGTGGCAGCCGAAGCAGTTGCGGGCGGCGGTCCGGGTGACTCCCGAGCCGCTCGCCTGGAACTGCCCCTGGAACGTCGTCTCCATCGCCGTGTTGGCCAACTGGAGCGACCCGCGCTGGTTGCTCGAGGTCGCCGGCTGGGTGGGGTCGGAGACCCAGAGCCCGCCGCCGTTGAAGTAATTCGCGAAGACGGCCATCGGGTCGGTCGCCGGGAGGCTGGTCAGGATCCCGCCCGTCCCCACGAGCTGCCCGTTCAGGCTGTCGACGTCGGCGAGGTTTTCGTCCACCTTGTTGTCGTTCGGCCCGCTGCCGTCCTGGTAGACGCGGCAGATCTGGGTCGGCGTGCCGGTGAGGCTCGTGGCCGGTTGCGCGACGTTGAAGTTGCAGCTCGCGCAGCCGAGGGGTCCGGTCGTGGAGGTGGCGAGGCACTGCGCGCACGGGGCGCTGGTGAACGACCAGCCGCCGGCGGGCGCCGCCTGCGGCTGCAGGCAGTCGGGGTCGTTGGCGTCGTGCTCCCAGGTCACCCACACTCCCTCCGGGTGCTGCGCGGTGGTGCGGAAGAGATGGAAGCCGACGAGCCCGAGCAGGACGGGCGTCGTCGAGACCCCCTGGATCACGGCCTCGTTGGTAAAGTAGTTGGCCGCCACCGAGGGATCGATCAGGCGCCAGGCGGTCTTGATCTCCGTGGTGCCGGCGGGCAGGTCGCCGGAGGTCGGCGGCGGGCAGAGGTTGCGGCTGAAGCGGACCTCGTAGAAGACCACGTTGCCGCTCTGGTCGTAGATCGTGTCCCCGCCTCCCGCCTGGCCGATGCGCTCCGGGACGACGAACGGTTGGTTCGGGTCGTCGTCTTTCTGCATGCGCACGAAGAGGACCGGCTTGGTCGACTGGCTCGTGCAGGAGTCGGTGCCCGAGGCCTGGAGGATGGGGTAGTTCGCCGCCACCTCGAAGTTGCGGTCGCCGGGGCTCGAAGTGGACGGCGAGACGAGGTAGAGGAACCACTGCCAGCCGAACTGGTAGAAGTCGCAGAAGTTCCCGCCGCCGTTGGGGATCTCCTGCGGCGGGTTGGGCGCGCTGACCCAACTCGCGCTGGCCGCGCAGGCGACGGCCTGCGGCGCGGCGGTCGCCGGCGGGGGAGTGGCCGGCGGCGTGCCGTTCGACTGGGTCGTCGCGCCGGTGGCGAAGACGAGGTGCATGGCGGCGAGGAATGCGGCGGTGCGCCGGGCCCGGGACGGGTCCCTCGTGGTCATGGACGTCTCCTTTTCTGAATTTCGGGAACTATAGCACCGCAACCCCGACGCCGCGGTTGCGTACCAAGCCCGCCGCCTCCTCCCTGCCATGCGCCACGCCAAACCGTTGATCGTCTGGACCTGCCTGGGCCTCGTGGGGGCCGGCTTCGCCGTCTGGGGCTTTCCGCGCGCCTTCCCGTTCGTGCCCGAGCGCTGGGAGGTCACCAAGCAGGAGGCGGTGGCGATCGCGCTCGAGCGGATGAACGACCTCGGACCGCCCGTCGAGGAGCCGTACGTCGTCGCCCAGCTCGGCTCGAACGACCTGCTCGAGCGGCGGCTGCACCTCGCCCTCGCCGCCGGCGCGGACCACGAGCGGCTGCGGCGGAGCACGCTCGGGCAGGCGCTCCTCTTCTGGCGCGTCGTCGTCTACGCGCCCGGGGCGCTGCCGGAGGAGTGGACCTACATGGCGCGCGTCGGGCTCGGCGGCGAGCTGCTCGACCTGCGGTTGCGCCTCGCCCCCGAGGAGAAGGGCCGGCGGGTCGAGCCGGCGGCGGCACGGCTGCGCGCCGACGCCTTCTTGGCCGAGCAGGGCTTCGACCTGGCGCGCTTCCGCGAGCCCGAGGTGCGCGCCGCGCAGCTCCAGGTGCGCACCGACACGACGCTGCGCTACGTCGAGCGCGACCTGGCGCTGGGCGAGGAGGTCCCGTACGGCATCGAGGTCGGCTTCGGCGGCGAGCGCCTGACGGGCTTCCAGTTCCGTTACGACGACCCGCAGCGGGCGCGCCTCGAGGCGGCGATCCAGCCGGCGATCCTGCGCAACACGCTGAGCATCCTGGCGGTGTTCGTCGTGCTGCCGGCCGTCGGCGTGCTGTTCGTCCGCCGCTACCACGCGGGCGAGGTGGGCGTGAAACGCGGGGTGCAGATCATGGCCGCCGTCTGGGGCGCGAGCCTGCTCCTCGTCCTGGCCACCGCGCGCACCGCGGCGCAGGGCGGCCAGCTCGGCCCGCTCACCCGCCTGCAGAACACCTGGATCTGGGCGGCGCTGATGGGCCTGCTCTTCTTCCTCTCGCTGTCGCTGGTCTGCCTCCTCGCCTGGTCGGTGGGGGAGTCGCTCTGCCGCGAGCGCCGGGGCGCGAAGCTCGCCGCCTTCGACGCCCTGTTCCGCCGCGACTGGGCGAATGCGACGATCGTCCGCTCGGCGCTGGTGGGGACGGCCGCCGGGCTCGCCCTGGCGGGCGGCGCGGTGGCGCGCGGCCTCGCCACCTCCCGCTGGGGCCACTGGCCGGTGCTCTCGCACCATCTCGGGCCCTGGTGGCCGAGCGCCTCCTGGCCGGGCGTGGCGCTGCTGCTCTCCGCGTTCGTCTTCGTGCTCTACGGCGAGCTCGTCGGGCGCCTGACCCTGGTGCCGCTGCTGACGCGGCCGCTCGGCATCGTCGCCGGCGGCGCGGTCGCGACGCTCCTCTCCACCCTCTTCCTCTTCGGCTCGCCGGCGCTGCCGCTGTTCTCGCAGGGCTGGGGGCTGGCGACGACGGCGCTCGCGACCGCGGCCTTGGTCGCCCTCTTCCTCGCCTACGACCTGCTGGGCGTGCTGATCGCGTCGCTCGTCGCCCAAGTGCTGCTCGGCAGTCTGCCGCTCCTCCTCGCCGCGGACCGCTCGCTCCAGCTCCAGGGG
>DASWHY010000533.1:0-17016 GCA_036397955.1 Thermoanaerobaculia bacterium
CCGCCGTCCACCAGCCCGGCCGCCAGCATGTAGGTCGGGATGCAGACCGAGAGGCCGATCCAGAGCGAGGCGACGTGGTAGACGCCCCAGGTGCGCTGCTCGATGCGGGTGGGAGCGAGGTCGGCGTTGATCAGGCGGGGGTCGGACGGCAGCTCCGTCGGCTCGACGAGGCCGTCCGCTGTCTCGCCCATGCTGCCTGACACTACAATGCGCGCGTGCCCGAGGCCGCGCCGTTCACGATCGCCGCGGTGCAGGCGGCGCCGGTCTTCCTCGACCGCGAGGCGACGCTCGCGAAAGCGTGCGCGCTGATCGCCGAGGCCGGAGCGGCGGGGGCGCGCCTCGCTGTCTTCCCCGAGGCGTTCCTGCCGGCCTACCCGTTCTGGGTCTGGTCGGTGCCGGCGGGGGACACGGCGACGTTGCGCGAGCTCTACGCCGAGTTGCTCGACCAGTCGGTGGCGGTGCCCGGCCCGGAGACCGAGCGGCTCGGCGCGGCGGCGCGTGCCGCCGGCGTCGCGGTGGCGATCGGCATCAACGAGCGCAACGCCGAGGCGAGCGGCTCGACGCTCTACAACTCGCTGCTCTTCCTCGACGGCGAGGGGCGTCTCCTCGGCTGCCACCGGAAGCTCGTCCCCACCGGCGGCGAGCGGCTGGTCTACGGGCAGGGCGACGGCAGCACCCTGGCGGTCCACCAGCTACCCTTCGGCCGCATCGGCGGCCTGGTCTGCTGGGAGAACTACATGCCGCTCGCCCGCTACGCGCTCTACGCCGCCGGCGTCGAGCTTTGGGTGGCGCCCACCTGGGACCGCGGCGAGCCCTGGCTCTCGACGCTGCGCCACATCGCCAAGGAGGGACGGGTCTACGCCGTCGGCTGCTGCAGCGCGGTGCGCCGCGACGACCTGCCCGACCGCTACGCCTTCAAGGAGCGCTACCTGCAGGGGGGCGCCGAGTGGATCAACCCGGGCGACAGCGCGGTGGCGGACCCCGACGGCAAGCTCGTCGCCGGCCCGGTGCGCGAGCGGGAGACGATCCTCTACGCCGAGGTGGACCCCCGCCGGGTGGCCGGGCCGCGCTGGCAGCTCGACGTCGCCGGCCACTACGCGCGGCCGGACGTGTTTCAGCTCACCGTGCTGCGCGAGCCGCGGCCGCTGGTCCGGTTCGCGGCGCCCCGCGAACCGGACCGAGGATGAGGCTGCGCCGGCGCTGATCCCTCGCTAGATCAGCCGCAAGAGGCGCCGCTGCCGGGGCGTCAGCCGCTCCGCCATCAGCTCCAGCCGCCGCGCGGGGAACGCGCGGGAGGCGGCGCGCACCGGCGCGGTGGGATCGTTGCGGGTGGGCAGCTTCAGCGTCGGCAGGAACTTCGGCGCCCGCCGCGCGTTGGTGGCGTGCTCGAAGCCGGAGGCGAGCTTGATCAGCGTCGGCTCGCTGAACGCCCCGCCCATGAAGCTGATCCCGACCGGCAGCCCGTGGGTGAAGCCCGCCGTGACGTTGATCAGCGGATAGCCGGCCATCGCCGCCGCCGTCGAGCTGGCGCCGAGGAAGTGGTCGCCGTTGATCAGGTCGGTCGGCCAGGCCGGGGCGCCGGTCGGCGACACCAGGGCGTCGAGGCCGTGCTCGGCGATGACCGCGTCGATCCCTTCCGGCCCCGCGAGCCGCGGCCCGCGCTCCAGCGCGTCGAGGTACTCCTGCTCGCTGAAGATCTCGGCCTCGGCGAGCTCGAACCACTCCTGCCCGAACCACTTGAGCTCGACGGCGGCGTGCGCGATGTTGAAGTCGATGACGTCGGCCATGTTGTGGACCGGCACGCCGGTGCGCGTCGCGAGGTAGGCGTTGAGGTCGCGCTTGAACTCGTAGACCAGGACGATCAGCTCGGCGAGGTCGGCGAAGAGCTCGTTGATCGTCGGCACGTCGGCGGGGTCGACGAGCACCGCGCCGGCGTCGGCCATCGCCGCGAGCGCCTCCTCGAAGATGGCGTCGGTGTCGCGGCTGTAGCCCGTCACGCCGTCGCGGAAGACGCCGATGCGGGCGCCGGCGAGGCCGTCGGGGTCGAGGAACTGGGTGTAGTCCGTGTGGAAGTGGCCGGCGCTGCGGTTGGTCGCCGGGTCGCGCGGATCGACGCCGGTCAAGACGCCGAGGATCGCCGCGGCGTCGGCCACCGTGCGGCCGTGCGGGCCGACGGTGTCCTGAGTGTGGGCGATCGGGATGACGCCGGCGCGGCTGGTGAGCCCCACCGTCGGCTTGATGCCGACGACGCCGTTGGCGTGCGAGGGGCAGACGATCGAGCCGTCGGTCTCGGTGCCGAGCGCGGCGGCCGCGAAGTTGGCGGACACCGCCGCCGCCGAGCCGGAGCTCGAGCCGCAGGGGTTGCGGTCGAGGACGTACGGGTTCTTGGTCTGCTGGCCGCGGCCGCTCCAGCCGCTCGAGGAGTTGAAGCCGCGGAAGTTCGCCCACTCGGAGAGGTTCGCCTTGCCGAGGATGATCGCCCCGGCCTGCTTGAGCTTGCGCGCCACGGTGGCGTCCTGGAGCGCCGAGGCGCCGACCAGGGCGAGCGAGCCGGCCGTGGTCTGCATCTGGTCGCGGGTGTCGATGTTGTCCTTGACCACCACCGGGATGCCGTGGAGCGCGCCGCGCAGGTGGCCGGCGCGGCGCTCGACGTCGCGGTTGCGCGCCAGCCCGCGCGCCTGCGGGTTGAGCTCGAGGATCGAGTTGACGTTCGGGCCGCCCTGGTCGAGCCGCGCGATGCGGTCGAGGTAGAAGGCGACCAGGTCGGCCGACGAGACGTCGCCGCTCTCCATGCCGGCGAGCATCTCGGCGACGGTCGTCTCCTCGAACTCGCCGTTCGCCTCGTAGGTCGGGGTCTCGGCGCCGGCGGGCGTGGAGTGGAGCAGGCCGGCGAGGGGCGCGCCGGCGCCGGCCAGCGCGCCCAGGCGGAGGAAGTTGCGGCGGCTCAGATCCGCCGAGGGGCCGCGCTCCTCGGGGTCCGGCGCCTTGCCAGGGTCAGCGGTCGAACGCTCTTTCGACATGTGCCCTCCTTGTCAGGTTGAGCGCACAGTGTAGCTCCGTTCGGGTGCTGCTAACCTCCGCGCCATGACGGCGGCGCGCGGCGCGGCGGTGGTGAGCGGCGGGGGGTCGGGGATCGGCCGCGCGATCGCCCTCGAGCTGGCGCGGCGCGGCTACCCGCTGGCGCTCCTCGGCCGCCGGCACGCGCCGCTCGCCGAGACCCTGGCGGCGGCCGGGCAGGAGGAGATCGGCCTGGCGCTGCGCTGCGACGTCACCGACGCCGCGGCGGTGGCGCGGGCGGCGGCGGAGGTGGAGCGGCGCTGGGGAGCCGCCGAGGTGCTGGTGCCGGCCGCCGGGGTGGCGCGGGTGGCGCCGCTCGCCGACCTGGCGCCCGGGGCCTTCCGCGAGACCGTCGAGACCAACCTCACGGGCACGTTCCTCCTGCTGCGCGTCTTCCTGCCGCCGATGGTGGAGCGGGGGAGGGGGTGGGTCTTTCCGCTCCTCTCGGTCGCCGCGACCCGCGGCTTCCCCGGCTGGTCGGCCTACTGCGCCAGCAAGTGGGGTGTGGCCGGCCTGGTGGCGGCGCTGCGTACCGAGGTCGCCGGAACCGGCGTGCGCATCGTGGCCCTCTACCCGGGGGCGGTGGACACCGGGATCTGGGAGGGCGTGCCGGGGGAGTGGGACCGTGCCGGGATGGTGCCGCCGCGGGAGGTGGCGCGGGCGGTCGCCTTCGCGCTCGACGGCGATCCCAAGGCGGTGGTCGAAGAGGTCCACGTCGGGCCCGCGGGAGGTGCGCTGTGAGGTTCCTGCTCGTCGCCACGCCGTTGCTGCCGCTGCTCGTGGCGCTGCCTGGCGGCCGCTGGCTGTTCCCCCTCCTGTCGCCGCTCGTCCTCTACCCCTCGTTCCGCGAGCGGGTGGCGGCGCGCGACGTCCGCGCCGCCTGGGGCCTGACGATGCTCTGGGCGTTTTTGCTCAGCGCCGGCGTCGTCGTCCTCACCCTCGTCTGGCCGGAGGTGGCGCGGGCCGGCATCTGGAACGGCGAGACCTACCGCGCCGAGATGTTCGGCTGGATCGCCACCGGCGAGGGGCGCGAAGCGGACTGGCGCGCCTTCCTGCCGCAGCACCTCCTGCACCTCACCGCGTTCCTCGTCCTGACCTACGTCTCGGCGGGCTACCTGGGCCTGGCGCTGGGCGCCGCGCTCGTCGCCTACATGAGCTACTTCGTCGGCAGCTATGCCGCGGCGAGCGGCGCCCCGCTCCTCGGCGCCATCGCCGCCTGGGTCCCCTGGTCGGTGGTGCGCGTGGCCGCCTTCGTCCTCCTCGGCTGCCTCCTCGCGCGCCCCCTGCTGGTCCGCCGCCCCTGGCCCTTCGAGCGCCGCGAGGCCCGGCTCTTCGCCCTCGGGTTCGCCGGCATCGTCGCCGACGTCCTGCTCAAGGCCGCCCTCGCCCGCCCGTACGGCGCCTTCCTGCGCGAGCTGGCCCGGGGCATCCTCCTCGGCGCCTGAGGTCCTTCTGGATGAGTCAGATCCGCGAGACCGCCGGCTCTCCCTCCGGCGCCGGCCGGCGCATCGGGATCGTGGCGTCGCGCTTCAATGGCCTCCTCGTCGAGCAGCTCGTCGCCGCAGCCGTCGACTGCCTGCGGCGCCACGGGGTGGAGCCGTCGGACATCCACCTGGTGCGGGTGCCGGGGGCCTGGGAGATCCCGGCGGCGCTGGAGGAGCTGGCCGCCGGCGGCGTCGTCGACGCCCTCGTCGCCCTCGGCGTGGTGATCCGCGGCGAGACCGCGCACTTCGACCTGATCTGCGCCGAGTGCGCGCGCGGCATCGCCGGGGTGACCGAGCGGCACCGCATCCCGGTCGGCTTCGGCGTCCTCGCCTGCGAGACCACCACGCAAGCCGAGGAGCGGGCCGCGGGCAAGTCCGGCAAGGGGT
Organism: Thermoanaerobaculia bacterium; assembly: GCA_036397955.1. Lineage (GTDB taxonomy): Bacteria > Acidobacteriota > Thermoanaerobaculia > Multivoradales > UBA5704 > DASUNQ01. The sequence goes on from DASWHY010000533.1 coordinate 4,929, forward strand.
GGGAGGCCGCCCTGGCCGCCCTCGAGATGGCCGATCTCTTCGCGCGGCTGCGCGACTAGGCCGTTCCCGCGCCAACCGCTATCATTGCCCGACCCGCGCGGGGCGTTCCGGGCGGGCTTCCGCGGGACAATCGAGCATGGCGGCAGGCAAGCGGCGCGCGGCGCGCGAGATGGCGGTCCAGATGCTCTACCAGAGCGAGCTGGGCGGGAGCACGCCGCCGCAGGTCTTCGCCACTTTCGACTTGGCGCCCTACTTGGCCGGCGCGGCGAGCGACGAGGAGGACGGCGGGCCGGCCGCCGCCGGCCGCGCGCGGGTCGAGGACGACCGCACCGACCTCGCGCGCCGCCGGCGGCAGGTGGACGAGGCCTTCCGCTACGCCCAGGCGCTGGTGCACGGCACGCTCGACCACCGCGAGGAGATCGACGGCATGATCCGCGCCCAGGCCGACCACTGGCGCCTCGAGCGCATGCCGGCGGTGGACCGCAACATCCTGCGTCTGGCGGTGTACGAGATGCTCTTCGAGAAGGACATCCCCAAGCTCGTGGTCCTCGACGAGGCGATCGAGCTGGCGAAGAAGTTCGGCTCCGAGCAGTCCGGCCGCTTCGTCAACGGCCTGCTCGACGGCCTGCTCAAGCAGCACGACTTCCCCGGCACCCTGAAATGAACGACTACGACCACAAGGCCGTCGAGGCCAAATGGCAGGAGCGGTGGGAGAAGCAGCGCGCCGCCGAGGTGGACCTCCGCCAGGCGCAGGGGAAGTTCTACATGCTCAACATGTTCCCCTACCCCTCGGGGGACCGCCTGCACGTCGGCCACGGGCGCAACTACATCCTCGGCGACGCCCTCTACCGCTACCTGCGGATGCGCGGCAAGCGGGTGCTCAACCCGATGGGCTGGGACGCCTTCGGCCTGCCGGCCGAAAACGCCGCCATCCAGCGCGGCGTCCACCCGAGCGACTGGACCTTCAACAACATCCGGGTGATGAAGGAGCAGTTCCGCCGCTGGGGCATCCTCTACGACTGGTCGAAGGAGATCGCCTCCTGCGTGCCGGAGTACTACCGCTGGAACCAGTGGCTCTTCCTGCGCCTGCTGGAGAAGGGGCTGGCCTACAAGAAGCAGGCGCCGGTCAACTGGTGCCCGAGCTGCCGCACGGTGCTGGCCAACGAGCAGGTGGAGGAGGGGCGCTGCGAGCGCTGCGGCACGGAGGTGGTGCGGAAGGACCTCGAGCAGTGGTTCTACCGCATCACCGACTACGCCGACCGCCTGCTCGCCGGCCTCGACGACCTCCCCGGCTGGCCGGAGAAGGTCAAGGTCATGCAGCGCAACTGGATCGGCCGCTCGGAGGGAGCGGAGATCGACTTCCCGCTGCCGGCGCTGCAGGAGAAGGTGACCGTCTTCACTACCCGCCCGGACACCGTCCACGGCGCCACCTTCCTGGTGCTCGCTCCCGAGCACCCGGTCGCGGCCGCGCTCGTGGCGCGCCACCCGGAGCGGGAGGCGCTGGAGCGCTGGGTGGAGCAGGTGCGCAACACGCCGCGCATCCAGCGCGAGGGGGAGGACACGCCGAGGGAGGGCCGCGACCTCGGCGCCAAAGCGATCAACCCGGCGACCGGCGAGGAGGTCCCGGTGTGGGCCGCGAACTACGTCCTGCCCGACTACGGCACCGGCGCGATCATGGGCGTGCCGGCGCACGACGAGCGGGACTTCGCCTTCGCCCGCCAGGAGGGTCTGCCGGTGCGCCTGGTCTACCACCGCGCCGAGGGCGAGACCGGGGACGCGCTCACCGCGGCGGTGCCGCACGAGGGGACGATCCGCAACGCCCCGCCCTTCGACGGCCTGGCGCCCGGCGCGGAGACGATCCGCAAGTTCGTCGCCTGGCTGGAGGAGAAGGGCTGGGGGCGCGGCAAGGTCACCTACCGGCTGCGCGACTGGCTGATCTCCCGCCAGCGCTACTGGGGGACGCCGATCCCGGTCGTCTACTGCGAGCGCTGCGGCATGGTGCCGGTGCCGGACGACCAGCTCCCGGTCGCCCTGCCCTACGACGTCGAGCTCACCGGCCGCGAGGGCAACCCGCTGTCGCGCTCGAAGGAGTTCGTCGAGACCACCTGCCCGCGCTGCGGCAAGCCGGCGCGGCGCGAGACCGACACGATGGACACCTTCGTCGACAGCTCCTGGTACTACCTGCGCTACCTGTCGCCCAAGGACGACACCCGGATGTTCGCGCCCGAGATGGCCAACAAGTGGGCGCCGGTGGACCAGTACATCGGCGGCGTCGAGCACGCCATCCTCCACCTGCTCTATGCGCGCTTCGTCTGCAAGGTGCTGCACGACTTCGGCCTGCTCGCCTTCGAGGAGCCGTTCACCAACCTGTTCAATCAGGGGATGATCACCCGCTTCGCGGAGAAGACCGGCCGGGTGGAGAAGATGTCGAAGCGGCGCGGCAACACCGTCTCGCCCGACGAGCTGATCGAGCGCTTCGGCGCCGACACCGAGCGCGTCTACACGCTCTTCATCGGGCCGCCGGAGCGGGAGGCGGAGTGGAGCGACGAGGCGGTCTTCGGGGCCTACCGTTTCCTCAACCGCCTCTGGCGCACCGCGGAGAAGCTCGACGAGGCGCCGCCGAACGCGCCCTCCGACCGCGAGCTCGAGCGGCAGCGGCACGCCACGATCCAGCGCGTCAGCCACTCGCTGGAGCGGTTCTCGTTCAACACCGCGGTGGCGGCGCTGATGGAGCTGTCGAACGCGCTGGCGCGGGCGCTCGAGGAGCAGACCGCCTCGCGCCTGGTCTGCGACGAGACCTTCGACACGCTGCTGCAGCTCCTGCACCCCATGGCGCCGCACATCACCGAGGAGCTGTGGGAGCGGCGCGGGCACCTCGAGAACCTGCTCGACACCGAGTGGCCCGGCTACGACGAGGCGAAGATCCGGCGCGCCCGCATCACGCTCGTCGTCCAGGTGGACGGCAAGCTCCGCGACCGCATCGAGGTGCTGGCCGACGCCGGCGAGGCCGAGGTGCGGGCGGCGGCGCTGGCGAGCGACCGCGTGCGCGAGCACCTGACCGGCCGCGAGCTGGCGAAGGCCGTGGTGGTGCCGGGGCGGCTGGTCAACCTGGTGACGAGGAAATCCGCATGAGCCGGAGACATGTCATCCCGAGCGTAGCGAGGGATCTGGGCGGGGGGTTGCTGTTGTTCTCGCTTCTTGTCTTGGCCGCCTGCGGCTACGCGCTCGTCGGCCGCGGCGTCAACCTCCCGGAGGACGTCCGCGAGGTCTACATCAAGCCGCTCGACAACCGCACCCCGCGCTCACAGGTCGAGCAGTTCCTGACCCGCGCCATCGCCGAGGAGCTGGTGACGCGGCGCCGCTTCGCGGTCGTGGGGAACGCCGAGGGCGCCGACGCCGAGCTCTCGGGCGCCGTCGTCGGCTTCAGCGTCACGCCCGTCTCCTTCGACGATACCGGCCGTGCCACCGAGTACGAGATCTCGATCGTCGCCCAGGTCGCCTTCAAGCGCATCGCCGACGAGGCCGTGCTGTGGAGCAACGACCGCTACGTCTTCCGCCAGAGCTACCCGGTGGACGTCTCGGAAGCCGGCTTCTTCGACCGCGAGGACCAGGCGATCGAAGAAGCCGCCGAGCGCTTCGCGGAGACGATGGTCAGCGACCTGCTGGAAGGGTTCTGAGGCGAGTGAGGCAGGCGGCAATTCTTTCGGGGCTCGCCCTTCTCGCAGCCTGCGGCTCGGCGGCGGCGGCGGGCAGGGAGCAACGCACGGCGCCCACCGGCACCTGGGGTGGCGACCACGTGCTCCTGGAGGTCACCGCGGGCGGCGCTGCCCTGGAGCTCGACTGCGCTCATGGCACGGTCGAGGGGCCGATCCGATTGGACGGCGAGGGGCGCTTCGATGTCGGCGGGACCTTCGTCCAGGAGCGCGGCGGGCCGGTGCGGGAAGGTCAGGAGAACGCCCGGCCGGCGCGCTACGCCGGACGCGTCGAGGGGCAGACGATGACCCTCACGATCGCCGTCGGCGACGGCGGCGACACACTCGGACCCTTCGAGCTGGTCCGCGGGCGCGGCCCGCGCCTGACGAAGTGCCTCTAGCAAGAACAAGAACGCCCGGCACGTAGGCCGGGCGCTACGAGAAACCGCCCCGCCCCCGGAACCACCGGGAGCGGGGCGCGGGCCGGCGTGAAACCGCCTACTGGCTGAGCGGCACGTTCGCCGTCGCGTTCCGGCTGGTGCTGACGCCTGCCTGGTCGGTGCAGGTGACCGTGACCGTGTAGATGCGGCCGCCGCCGGTGCCGGAGCGCTCGGCGCGCAGCCGGACGAGCGTCGGGTTGACGACCAGCCAGTCGGGCGTCTGGTCGCCGTCGCCCAGGCCGTTGATCGGCTCGTTGCTCGCCACCGAGAGGCCGCAGACGATGGCGCCGCCCGGAGTGCAGTTGTCCGCCGTGCTGTAGCCGACCGAGCAGTTGATCATCTGGTGGTTCGGCGGCCAGAGCGACGATGGGTTGACCACCGGCGCGGTGATCGACGGCCCTTCCACGTCGTTCACCGTGATCGGGAAACTGCAGGTGGTCGTGGCGCCCGCCGACGGGCCGCTGGTGCGGGTCGCCGTGCAGACGTCGGTCGTCGTCCCCACCGGGAGGATCGACCCCGAAGGCGGCGCGCAGCCGAGCGTGCCGCAGATGCCGGACACGCCCGGGAAGGGGAAGGTGACGACGGCCGAGCACAGGCCCGGGTCGTTCCCCTGCGAGATCGGCGCCGGGCAGGCCAGCGAGCAGGCCTGCTCGCAGCAGACCGGGTCGGCGGTCTGGAAGCTGAGGCTCCAGCCGCCGGAGATGTTGCCGGCGTCGAGGCTGGCGTCGTCGAAGACGTAGAGGCTCCAGGTGCCGTTGGGGTTGACGCCGTTGAAGTCCGCCAGCACCGAGCCGTGCGGCGAGCCCGGAGCCGGAGCGGGGAAGACGTCGCCGCTGCCGGAGTTGGTGGGCCGGTACGTGCCGGTGACGATTGTCCCCGGCACCGCCGGACCGGCGTCGTCGAAGGTCAGCGTCACATTGACGAGGTCGACGGCGCCGCCGACGTCGGACAGCAGGACGATCCGCTGCCCGCCGGGCCCCGCGAGCAGGACGTCGATGTCGCCCGGGAAGGTGTGGTTCATGCCGTGGAGGGTCGCAGTCACCTTGCTGACCGTTCCGACGATCCCGGAGACGCTGATCGACGAGGGGTAGGGCGAGGAGACGCCCGAGGTGCCGGCCGCCGGGATGAGGATCGAGCCGGTGTTGGCGAACGGCCCGGCCGAGCCGCCCGCGGTCGTCCCCAGGGGCAGGGTGAAGCTCACGGTGCCGAAGCTCGTCGGCCCGTCCTGGAGCTGGAGGGTCGCCGTGACGATGCCGCCGCAGGTGCCGGCCGGCACGAAGCTGAAGCTGCGCGCCACGGAGCTGCCGTCGGTGGGTACGGCGCCGTAGCTCTGCGGACCGCTCGGCGTCTGCACGCCGCCGGTCGACAGCAGGGTGGCGACGAGGTCGGTCGTCGCGCTGCTGCCGGCGTTGGCGAGCGCGAAGCTGACGCTCACCGTCTCGTCGGGGTCGATCGCGCCGTTGGCCGGGCTGCAGCTCTCGGCGGTGACGTTGCGGCCGGCGCCGATCGGGACCGGCGTGCCGGCGACGCCGCAGCAGGTGTAGACGCGGCGCGCGATCTCCAGCTTCCAGCAGAAGAGGGTGCCGACGTCGAGCCCGGCGTTGTCGCTGATGCGCAGCTTCCAGGTGCCGGCCGTCGGCCCGCCGTTGAGGGCGGCGAGCGGCTGGTCGGGGCGGAAGCTGCCGGCGAAGGGCGCCGTGCCGGCGCTGATCGCCGCCGCCGCGGAGTCGTCGAACACCGTCGGCGTGCCGGCGCAGCTGTTGGCGCCGGTGCCGAAGTTGTCGCCGCCGCCGCCGCGCCGGTTGGAGAGCCGGACCTCGGTGCCGTTCGGGGCGATCAGGCTGATGATGAGGTCGCCGTCGAAGGTGTGGTTGAGGCGGACGCTGACGTTGACGTCCGTCACCGCGCCGGCGTCGGGCACGCTGATCGTCGACTCGGCCACCCCGAGGTCGGGGAGCGGGACGCTGATGTCGCCGCTGCTCACCGTCGAGGTCTGGGAGATCGGGTTCAAGCTGCCGAGAGTGAAGGTGTAGGTCACGGTCCCGAAGCCGCTCGGGCCGTCCTGGAGCTGGAGCGCGAGGGTGATCGTGGCGCCGCAGGTGCCGCTGGCGGTGAAGCTGAACGGCCGCGTGACGTCCGGCCCGCCGGCGACCACTACGCCGTAGGCCTGGGGCGCGCCGGGCGAGATGACGCCGCCGCCGGGGAGCAGGGTGCCGACGAGGTTGACGGTGTCGGCGGTGCCGACGTTGCGCACCGGCAGGCTCACGGTCACGGTCTCGCCGGGGTCGATCGCCCCGTTCGCCGGGCCGCAGCTCTCGGCCGCGATCGTGGCGCCGGGAGCGGCCTGGAGGATCGGCGTCGGCGTGAGGAAGAAGTCCTGGGTCGTGGTGCCGTTGGTCGGCACCGTCACCCCGCTCGCCGAGTCGCCGCCATAGCCGGGCGCCGAGGCCGTCATGTCGTAGCTGCCAGCGGCCACCTGCATCGTGTAGCCGCCGCCGGCGTCGGTGATGCGCGTGTAGCCGTCGCTGGTGGCGACGGTAGCGCCGGCGATCGGCAGCAGGGTCGCGGCGTTGCGCACCGTGCCCTGGATCGTGCCGCTTTCGGCGGGCGTGCAGCCCGGCAGCACGAAGCTGCCGATGCTGGTGAGCCAGCCGACCGTGCTGGTCGCCTGGCTGGCCGCCGTGTAGTACTCCTGGGTGTACCAGAAGGTGCAGTCGTCCGCCGGATCGACGGCGAGGGCGCTGTAGTCCCCCCAACGCGAGCCGGTGTTGGTCTGCACGCCGCTGCCGGGGGTCATCGACGTCTCGCCCTGGAAGAGGCCGTTCGGAGGATCGGTCGCCAGGCGGGCGGCGTAGCGGATCGAGGGCGCCGTCGCCAAGCTGGAGACGCTGTAGCCCACCGCCAGGTTGCCGTCGTTGTCCTGGGCGGCGCTGGCCATCCAGCGGTTGTCGGTGTCGGGGGCGAAGGTCGCCTGCTCGTTGACGCTGAACGCGCCGCCGGTCGGCCGGCGCAGCTCGTAGTAGCGGACGCCGGCCTGGTGGTTGGCCGGGGTCGTCGGACTGACGCCGCTGACGTTGACGGTGTGGTTGACGACCAGCGACTCGTGGCTGCCGAAGTTGCGGTAGGCGAGGCGGAACATGAAGCGGTCGGCGATGGCGTCGAGGAAGGCGCCGGAACCGGCCGGGGGCGGCTGCTCGATGTCGTCGCGGCCGGTGGGGGTACGCGGGTCGAAGGTAGCCACCGCGATCGGGCTCTCCGCCCGCTCGACGAAGGTGGAGGCGCCGGGGTTGGCGAAGTCGGCGTTGAAGTCCCACATGCGGATGCCGTCGGCCGGGTCGCCGAACTCGTCGGCGGTGAAGTAGGCGAAGAGGCCCGGCGTGCCGATCGGCGGCGGGGTGAGGCCGTCGAGGTCGGCCGGCAGCACGCCGCCGATGTCCGGGTTGCCGTTCTCGACGTCGAAGTAGATGTAGCTCGCCGTCGGGTCGCCGGCCAGCATCTTGGCGCGGTCGAAGGCGAAGACGCCGGCGCCGAGGAAGGCGGTGCCGGCCTGGTTGAACTGGTTGTCGGTCATGTAGTAGGCGTCCGGCCAGAGGCCGAACTTCGGGTAGTCGTTGAACTTGATGTTCGGCATCATGAAGTCGTAGAGGTACCAGGCGCCGGCCGGGTCGGGGGTCTGCGAGATGGCGATGACCTGGTGGTTGAAGGGGTCGGCGACGGTACAGAACTGGCTCACCAGCCAGCGGTCGGCCAAGGGGTCGTAGAGGGCGATCGGGTCGCCATCGTCGCGCGGGCCGCAGGGGGCGCCGAGCGGGGCGAAGATCGAGCTCACCTTGAGCGCGGCGGTCAACGGCGCGCCGGCCTTGTCGAAGACCCGGAACATCAGGTTGACGATCTGCACGTAGTGGTCGGGGCCGACGTCGCCGTCGGTGTCGGGCGGCGAGACGCGGAAGCCGAAGGCGGTGAAGTTGTCGGAGTTGGAGATGCCGTCGAAGGTCGCCAGCGGCGGCGCCAGGGTCGTCGGCGGGGCGAAGCTCTGGACCACCGGGTCCGCCGAGACCGCCTCGGGGTCGCCGGTCTCCACCCGCACGATCTTGTTGGGGTTGGCCTTGACCTCCTCGCCGTTCGCGTCCGGCGGCTTCTCCGAGACGTCGGGTGGCAGCGAGCTGAGCGGCGGGCTGACTCCGAACCGGACGGCCGGCGCGGAAACCGGCGGGTCGGCGAAAGCCGGGACGGACGACAGACAGACGAACGCCAGGAACAGGACGAGGTGCGGGGAACGCCTCATCGAAGCTCTCCTCTCCGAATGTCAGAACGGCAGATTGTGGGACCGGTGCTGGCCCAATAGTGACACAGAACGGCCCGACCGGGACGGGTCCCGGCGCGCCGGAGGGCGAGAGGAGGGGAGAGCTAGCCTTCGAGGCGCGCCACGCGCTTGGCGAGGCGGGACTTGGTGCGGGAGGCGGTGTTGGCGTGGATGACCCGCTTCTGGGCGGTGGCGTCGATCAGGCCGAGGATGCCGGGGAGGATCTCCTTGGCGGCCTTGGCGTCGCCGGTCTCGACGGCGGCGTTGAGCTGCTTGACCGCGGTGCGCATGCGCGAGCGGTGGCTCTTGTTGCGGGCGCGGGCCTGCTCGTTCTGGCGGTGGCGCTTCTCGGCGGACTTGGTGTTGGCCATGGTCTCCTGCCCTTACAAACGAAACGTCGCACCGTCTGCCGGTGCGACGCGGAAGGCTTTATAACACGGTGGGTTAGGGAAGGTCAACCCGGCTACCCGGCGTCGACCCCCAGCTCGCGCAGGCGCTGGCGGGCGAGGTTGGCCTCGTCGCTCGAAGGGTAGTCGCGCACCACCTGGCGCAGGCGCGAGACGCCGTTGCTGCGCTCGCCGAGCTCGAGGTGGGAGTAGCCCTTCTTGAGCAGCGCGCTGGCCACCTTGTCGCTGCGCGGGTAGCGCCGCATGACCTCGTCGAAGCGGTCGATGGCCTGGCGGTACTTCTTCTGCCGGTACTGGATCTCGCCGAGCCAGTAGATGGCGTTGTCCGCCAGGTCGGTCTCGGGGAAGTTCGCCAGGTACTCCTCGAACTCGCGCGCGGCCAGCTCGTAGTTGCCCTTCAGGTAGTCGTTGTAGGCGGCGTTGTAGAGCGCCCGCGGATCGCCGGCGCCGGCCGGCGGGGGCGGCGGGGCGGCGCCGTCCTCCCCCTCGGGCGCCGGCGCCGGCGGCGCGCTGCGCACGTTCCTGAGCTCCTGGTTGGTCGCCGCGATCTGCTGCGAGAGCTGCGCCAGGCGGTAGTTGGTGTCCTCGAGCTTGGCCTGGAGCTGCTCGATCTGGCTCCCCAGCTCGGAGAGCTTGACCTGCATGTCGGCCTCCGACTTGAGCAGGTTCGCCATCTGCTCGCCGACCTGCGCCTCGAAGTCGGCGACCTCCTGCTTGCTCGGCGCCTGGCGCTGGAGCTGGAGGAGCTGGCTCTGCACCTCGCCGATGCGGGCGCCGAGGTCCTCGATGTCCCGGGGGGTGACGCAGCCGGCGGCGGCGAGGGCCGCCGCCAGCAGGCCGGGAAGGGCGCGCGCGCGGTGCTTCATGACGGGTCCCCTCAGCCGACGTTCGAGCGGCCGGTGACGACCATGTGGGCGCGGCGGTTCTGCGACCAGCAGCTCTCGTCGCTCTCGGTGCAGACCGGGCGCTCCTCGCCGTAGCTGATGGTGCGCATGCGGTCGCCGCCGACGCCGAGCGAGGCGAGGTAGTCGCGCACCGCGTTGGCCCGCTGCTCGCCGAGCGCCAGGTTGTACTCGTTGGTGCCGCGCTCGTCGCAGTGCCCCTCGATGGTCAGGGAGAACTGCGGCTGGCCGCGCAGCAGGTCGGCGTTGCGCGCCAGCTTCTCGCGCGTCTCGTCGGAGAGGCTGGACTGGTCGTAGTCGAAGAAGACGTCGGGCGAGAAGCCGCGGCGGCGGAGCTCCTCGTTGACGGTACGCAGGTCGGAGGAGGCCAGGGGGTCCTCCTCGGTGTCGTCGGCGACCGGCGCCGCCGGCTCCTCGATCTCGGTCGTGGTGTCGGTGGGGGGGACGGTCTCGGTCTCGACGTCGAGCGTCGCGTCGGTGGTCTGGGGTTTCTTCTTGGGGCAGCCGTAGAGCACCAGCAGCAGCAGCGGCGCCACGGCCCACACCAGCAGTTTGCGGTTCATCGGGCTCTCTCCTCGGTCAAAGAATTCCGTTCACGACTCTTCTGCCGGCCGCGCGGGGCCGGCGGCCAATCTAGCAGAACGTCACTTCCGCGACCACTCCGCCATGTCGTTGTTGCCCTCGCGGGTGAGCTGGCGGACGTTGCCGCCGCCGGCGGCGTCCATGACGTAGATCTGCTTGCGGCCGCTGCGGCGGGAGGTGAAGGCGATCTGCCGCCCGTCGGGGGAGAAGGTCGGGGACTCGTTCTCCCCCGGCCCGGAGGTCAGCAGGCGGTTCTCCAGGCTCGCCAGGTCGAGCACGGCGATCTGGAAGCGGCCGCCGCGGCGGGAGGTGTAGGCGATGCGGTCGCCGTCGGGGCTCCAGGCGGCGCCGTCGTTGTAGTCGCCGTCGAAGGTCAGGCGGCGGTGGTCGGAGCCGTCGGCCGCCATCAGGTAGAGGTGCGGGTTGCCGCCGCGGCTGGAGGTGAAGGCGATCTCCCCGCCCTTCGGGCTCCAGGAGGGGCTGGTGTCGATGGCGTTGGAATGGGTGAGCCGGCGCAGGCCGCTGCCGTCGCGGGCGGCGGTGAAGATCTCGATGTTGCCGGCCAAGGAGCGCGCGAAGGCGAGGCGGCCGCCGTCGGGCGCGAAGGTCGGGGTGATGTTGAGCGAGCCGGAGGTGACGATGCCGCGCTTCTTGCCGGTCCCGAGGTCCACGTAGTAGATCGAGGGCGGGCCGTTGAAGAAGGAGGTGTAGGCGAGGCCCGCGCCGCTCGCCTCCCAGGCCGGCGACATGGAGGTGGACTTGTGGCCGGTGAGCCGCCGCGGCGCGCTGCCGTCCCAGTCCATCACCCAGATCTCCTTGTGGCCGGTGCGGTCGGAGGTGAAGGCGATCGAGGTGAGGCCGAGGCCGCGGCCGCCGGTCAGGTAGCGGATCACTTCGTCGGCGAAGGTGTGGCCGATGCGGCGGGCCACCGGGAAGCTCCCGCGGTAGCGCTTGGCGAGGATCCCCTGGCCGCTCTGCAGGTCGAAGAGCCGCCCCTCGAAGACGATCCGCTCGCCTTCGGCGCGGACGTCGCCCAGGAGCAGGATCTCGTTGCCGAGCGAGCGGTACTGCTCGGCGTCGCGCGACGGGTCGCCGGTGAGCTGCAGGACGCGGAACTCCGCGGGGCCCTGGATCACGAAGTAGCCGGAGACCTCGAGGTCGGCGCGGACGGTCGCCTCGAGCTCGCGCGCCGCCGCGGCGGCCGCGCCGGCCAGGCCCGCGCCGCCGCGGAAGGCGGGGATGGCGAGGCGGATGAGCGGCCGCTGGCGGGTGGGGTCGAGGACGATGGTGACGCGGTCGTCCGGCTCGGGCGGCGCCGTCGCCGGCGGCTGCTGCGCGCCGAGCGCCGGCAGCAGCGCGCCGGCGAGGAGGACGAGCAGCGGAGCGGCCGGCCAGAGACGTCGTACGGTCATCGGCACCTCGTCAGCGGACGATCAGGTTGACCCCGAGAGCGTTCTTGCGGTAGCTCACCGGGAGACGCGGGAAGGGTGCGGCGTTCTGCACCGCGCGCAGGGCGGCGAGGTCGAAAGCGTTCATCCCCGAGGACTTGGCGACCTCGAGCTCGCTCACCCGGCCGTCGCGCTCGATGGTGAAGGCGATCATCGCCTCGACGCCGCCGCCGACCGCCGGGCGCTGCCACTGTGACTCGATCAGGGAGAGCAGGCGGTCGAGGTAGTAGCCGTAGGTGAAGTCGGGATCGACCCCCACGATCTCCGAGCCGAAGGCGGTCGTGCCCGCGCGGCTGCCGCCGGGAGAGCCGCGC
>DASWHY010000534.1:0-3833 GCA_036397955.1 Thermoanaerobaculia bacterium
CGAGCTCGCGCGAGAGGGCGAGCGCGGAGGCGACGAGCTGCTCGCGCTGCTCGTCGCGCAGGATCTGCCGGTTCTGCCGCACCAGGAGCCAACTGCTGACCGCGAGCGGCAGGATCCCGGCGAGCAGGAGGACCGCGAAGAGGACGTGGCGCAGCCGGGCGCGTGCGAGGAGGTGGCGTGCGCTCAGCATCGGCTACGGCGGGGTGGGGGCACTGCGTGGGCTCGCTGTAAGTCTTTCCACCAGTATATCTGATCGCTCCCGATGAAAGGTTTCACAACGGGGCGAAGGGATCGGCGAGGAACGGGACGAGGGCGCCTCGGACCTCTTCCGGCGGCACCTCTTCGACGATCCGTCCGCTCCCGAGCGCGGCCGGCAGGACCCACGCGAGCCCGTCCTCGCGCGCCTTCTTGTCGCGTGCCAGGAGGGGCAGGAGGACGTCGGGGTCGAGCGGCGGCAGCGGCGGCAAACCGAGGCGCGCCAGGAGGGCGCGGGTGCGGGCGGCGGCCTCGGCGGGGAGCGGCGGGGCGCCGACGGCGGCGCCGTCCAGGCGCTCGGCCAGCCGGAGGGCGAAGAGGATGCCGTACGCGACCGCCTCGCCGTGCCGCAGCCCGGCATAGCCGAGCGCGGCCTCGATGGCGTGGCCGAGGGTGTGGCCGTAGTTGAGGAGCCGGCGCTCGTCGCGCTCCGCCGGGTCGCGCTCGACGACGCCGATCTTGGCCGCCGCGGCCCGCGCCACGACCGGCGTCAGCGCGGCGGAGTCGCCGGCGAGGAGGCGGTCCAGGTCGGTCTCGACGGCGGCGAAGAGGCCGGCGTCGAGGAGCGCTCCCATCTTGACCACTTCGACCAGCCCGGAGCACAGCTCGGCGCGCGGCAGGGTGGCCAGGACGGCGGTGTCGGCGAGGACGAAGTCGGGGTGGTGGAAGAGGCCGACCGTGTTCTTGCCGCCGGGGAGGTCGACGCCGGTCTTGCCGCCGAGCGCGGCGTCCACCTGGGCGAGGAGGGTGGTCGGGAGTTGCGCGTAGGCGATGCCGCGCAGAAAGCACCCCGCGACGAAGCCGCCGAGGTCGCCGGCGCTGCCGCCGCCGAAGGCGAGCAGCCGGCTGTCCCGCTTGCCGCCTGCCGCGATCATCTCGCTCCACAGCCGCTCGGCCGTGGCGGGGGTCTTGGCGGCCTCGCCCTCCTCGACCGCCAGCACGTCCCAGCGGCCCGCGGCGCGCCACAGCGGCTCGAGGCGGGTGCCGTGGAGGTCGAGGACGCGCGGCGTCGAGAGCAGGAAGACCGTCCGCCCGGCGAGCCAGGTCGCCAGCTCCCCCGCCCCCTTCGCCAGCGCCCCGGACCCGACCAGGACCGGCGTCTCCCCCGCCGGATGGCGGAGCGCGAGGCGATGGAAGGAGGTGGGCATCCGAGAAGTCAGGAGCCGAGCAGCTCGGGTACTGAGAGGCCGCGGCAGATGCGGCGAGCGAGAAGCTGGGGGATCTCGGTGTGGCGGGGCACCGCTTCGATCTCACCCGTCCGGGGGTTGCACCAGACCGAGTGCTCGCCTCCTTCGCGCTTGAGATAGCAGCCGTGCCGGCGCAGGTGGCGCAGCAGCTCCTTGCGCTTCACTCGACGGTGAGCACCTCGCGGATCGCGTCGGCGGGGACGCCGCGGAGCGCGTCCTCACGCCGGTCTGCGAGGATCAACTCGATTGCAGCGGCGAGGCTGCGACGGCACTCCTCCAGGGTGTGACCCTGCCCGTTGGCGCCGGGGATCTCCGGACAGTAGCCGACGTACCAGTCGCCGTCCTGCTCGATCACCGCGGTGAACTCGTTGCGCATGAGGAACCTCCGGTTGGTCTAGTCTACTCCCCCGTTTCGGCGAGGCCGGGGAGGTCGAGGGCTTGCGCGGCGAAGGCGCGCCAGCGGGTGCGGAGAGCGGCGGCGCGATCCGCGGGCCAGGCGGGGTCGCGGCGGAGGCGGGCAGGCGGCGCGGCGGCGAGATCGACGGGGAGCCCGGAGGCGGCGGCCGCGAGGCGTGCGGCGCCGAGGAGGCCCGTCTCCTCCTGCTCCGCCACTTCGACCGCCACCTGCCCGGCGTCCGCTAGCAGGCCCACCAGACCCGCGAGCCGCGCGAGCTTGCCCGAGACCCGCAGCACCGCCGGCGCGAGCCCCGCCTCGCGCAGCGCCTCGACGCAGTCGAGGACGCGCATCGCAACGCCGGCGAGGACACCGCCCACGAGCTCCTCGCCGGTCGTCGCGAGCCCCAAACCGGCCGCCACGCCGGACGCTTCTGCCCGCCACCAGGGCGCGCCGGCGCCCGCCAGCGCCGGCAGCACCCACGGCAGCCGCTCCGGCTCCAACGGCCGTTCGGCCCAGACGGCGAGCGGCACGCCGGCGAGGCGGCAAGCCCAGTCCACCGCACTGCCGGCGCTGTTGACCGTCCCTTCGAGCTGGAAGCGGCGGCCTTCCGGCGTCGAGGCCAGCACCGCCGCGAGCAGCGCCGGGTGCCGCCGCACGGCGCCGCCCGTGGACGCCAGCACGAACGCGCCCGTCCCGAAGTGCGCCGCGGCCACCCCCTCCGCCCAGCCGCCGTGCCCGAGAAGCGCCGCCTGCTGGTCGCCGAGCACGGCGCGGAGCGGCACACCCTCCGCCTCTCCCCAGTCGCCGGCGCTCGGCCGCAGCGCCGGCAGCGCTGCCTCCGGCACGCCCCAGAGCGCGCACAGCTCGGGCGACCAGCGGTCGGTTTCCAGGTCGTAGAGGAGCGTCCGTCCCGCGTGCCCCGGCTCGGTGGCGTCCGTCCCGGTCAGCCGCCCGACCAGCCAGGCGTCGAGCGTGCCGGCCGCCAGCTCGCCGCCGCGCGCTCGTTCCAGGCCGTCCGGCAGCGCCGCCAGCAGCCCGGCGAGCTTCGGCGCGGCGTAGTGCGGCGAGAGGCGGAGCCCGGTGCGGCGCGCGATCTCCTCCGCGTGCGCCGCCATCCCGCCCACCCGCTCGGCCTCCCGCCGGTCTTGCCACGACACCGCCCGGGTGAGCGGCCGCCCGCTCGCCCGCTCCCAGACCAGGCAGGTCGAGCGCTGGCAGGCGAGCCCGAGCGCCGCCGGCTCCCCCTGCCGCCGGAGGTCCCCCAGCACCTCGCGCACGCTCGCCAGGAGCGCCTCGGGGTCGTGCTCGACCCGCACCCCCTCGACGCGCCGCACGACCTCCACCGCGGGCGCCGCCACCAGCCGCCCATCCGGCGCGAAGAGCGCCCCTTTGGTGGCGGTCGAGCCCTGGTCGATCGCGGCGACGAAAGCGGTCACGGTGAGGCCGCGATCCTATGTGCCGCGGCTCCCGAAAACGGGTTCACGCTAGAATCCGCCGGTTTCGGCCTCATCGCCCGCTCGCCGGGCGTCCCTCTTCCCGTCCACGGAGAACCCGCTCTTGGCCCGCAAGATGCTGATCAACGCGCAGCGCCCCGAGGAGCTACGCGTCGCCATCGTTTCCGGCTCCCACCTCGAGAGCTACCAGGTCGAGGTCGCCACGTCGGGGCTCACCCGTGGCAACATCTACCGCGGCGTCATCGCCAACGTCCAGCCGGCCCTCAACGCCGCCTTCATCGACTACGGCGGCGACCGCCACGGCTTTCTCGCCATCCAGGACGTCGTGCCCGAGGCCTACTACCACTCGCCGCGCGGCGGCGGCAAAGCGCGCATCGAGGAGGTGCTCGAGAAGGGGCGGCCGATCGTCGTCCAGGTCACGCGCGAGGCCGAAGGGGGCAAGGGCGCGGCGCTCACCACCAACCTCTCTCTCGCCGGCCGCTACCTCGTCCTGACCCCCTTCGACGACACCCGCGGCGTCTCGCGCAAGGTGGAGGACGA
>DASWHY010000535.1:0-4489 GCA_036397955.1 Thermoanaerobaculia bacterium
CCTGCTCGCGACCTACCTCGGGGTCGTCGTCTTCATGGTGGTCTACCTGGTCTCCGCCGTCTTGCTGGAGGACCTCGAGAACCACTTCGCGGCGAGCCTCCTCGACCCCTTCGGCGGCGCCGCCATCGATCTGGCGACCCGCTACTGGACGGTGGTCGAGAAGAACACCGCCCTGCCCGACCTCGCCGGGGGCCTGCTCTGGAACCGCGTCGTCTGGATCGGCGTCGGCCTGCTGGCGCTGGCCGCCGGCTACGCCGCCTTCGATCCGACGCGCGACGGCGGCCGCCTCCGCCGCCGGCGCCGGGCGCTGCTCGAGGAGGACGCGCCCCTCGCCGCCGCATCGCTCGCCGCCGCCTTCCCCACCGCGGCGCAGGACTTCTCCGCCCGCACCGCCTGGCGCCAGTTCTTCCACCAGGCGCGCCTGGAAGTCGTCGGGGTGCTGCGCAGCATCCCCTTCCTGGTGATGGTGGCCTTCGGCTGCGTCAACGTGCTCGCCAGCGTCGCCTTCGGCGAGCGCCTCTTCGGCACCTCGACCTATCCGGTGACGCACGTGATGCTCCAGCACCTCGAGGGGTCGTACGTCTTCCTGCTGGTCATCATCGTCACCTTCTACGCCGGCGAGCTGATCTGGAAGGAGCGGGGGCTCGGGCTGCACGAGGTCTACGACGCGCTGCCGACGCCGACCTGGACGACAGTCGCCGCCAAGCTGGCGGGGCTCGCCACGGTGGTTCTCGTCTTCCTGGGCGTGGGCGCGCTGGCGATGATCGGCTTCCAGGCCTGGCAGGGCTACTTCCGCTTCGAGCCCGGGCTCTACGCCGAGGGGCTGCTGATCTCCGGCGTCTACTTCCTGCTGGCGGCGGTGCTCGCCGTCTTCCTGCAGGTCGCCGCCAATAGCAAGTTCCTGGGCTATCTGCTGATGATCCTCTACCTGGTGAGCGCGATCGTCCTCGACAGCCTCGACTTCGACCACTACCTCTACCGCTACGGCGGCACGCCCGAGATGCCGTACTCCGACATGAACGGCTACGGCCACTTCGTCGCGCCGTTCCTCTGGTTCACCCTCTACTGGAGCTGCGTCGCGCTCGTCCTCTACGGCCTGGCGATCCTGCTGCGCGTGCGCGGCACCGAGCCCTCCTGGCGCCACCGGCTGCGGCAGGCGGCGGCGCGCTTCCGCGGGCCGGTGCGCTGGGCGGTCGCCGCCGGCCTCGCCGGCGCCGTCGCCGCCGGCGGCTTCATCTTCTGGAACACCAACGTGCGCAACGAGTACCTCCCCGGCGACGAGGGGGAGCGGCGGCAGGCCGAGTACGAGAAGCGCTACCGGCAGTACATGGACATGCCGATGCCGCGCATCGTCGCCGTGCGCACCGAGGTGGACATCTTCCCGGAGACCCGGCGGATGGAGGCGCGCGGCCACTACCGGCTGCGCAACCAGACGGCGCGGCCGATCGGCGTCCTGCACCTGAACCTCGACCCGCGCGTCGAGGTGAAGGCGCTCCGCTTCCGGCCCCACCGGCTCGTCCGCCGCGACGCCGAGCTCGGCTACTCGATCTACCGCCTCGCGCGGCCGCTCAAACCCGGCGAGGAGATGGCGCTCGACTTCGACGTCGCCGTCCAGGAGCGCGGCTTCGTCAACCACGGCTCCGACACCTCGCTCGTCGCCAACGGCACCTTCTTCAACAACCGCCAGTACTTCCCGCTGCTCGGCTACGACGAGGACCGGCAGCTTGTCGACCGCAACCTGCGGCGCGAGCACGGGCTGCCGCCGGTGCGCCGCATGCCGGGCCTCGACGACCGCTTCGCGCGGCGCAACACCTACCTCGGGCGCGACGCCGACTGGATCGACTTCGAGACCGTGGTCAGCACCACCCCGGGCCAGATCGCCCTCGCGCCCGGCTACCTGCAGCGCGAGTGGGCGGCCGGCGGGCGGCGCTACTTCCATTACGCGATGGACGCGCCGATCCTCCACTTCTACTCCTACCTCTCGGCCGACTACGCGGTGCGCCGCGACCGCTGGCGCAACGTGGCGATCGAGGTCTACTACCACCCGCCGCACGGCTACAACGTCGAGCGGATGATCGACGGCGTCAAGCGCTCCTTGGACTACTTCACCGCCGAGTTCGGCCCCTACCAGCACCGCCAGGTACGCATCCTGGAGTTCCCGCGCTACGCGCGCTTCGCGCAGTCCTTCCCCAACACCATTCCCTACTCCGAGGACATCGGCTTCATCGCCCGGGTGCGCGACGCCGAGGAGGACATCGACTACCCGTTCTACGTCACCGCCCACGAGGTGGCCCACCAGTGGTGGGCGCACCAGGTGATCGGCGGCAACGTCCAGGGGGCGACGATGCTCTCCGAGACGCTGTCGCAGTACTCGGCGCTGATGGTCATGGAGAAGGAGTACGGGGCGCGGCAGATGCGGCGGTTCCTGAAGTACGAGCTCGACCGCTACCTCCACGACCGCGGCGGCGAGCTGGTCGAGGAGCTGCCGCTGATGCGGGTCGAGGGCCAGCCCTACATCCACTACCGCAAGGGGAGTGTGGCGATGTACGCGCTCAAGGACGCCATCGGCGAGGCGGCGCTCAACGGCGCCCTGCGGCGCTACGTGGCGGCGAAGAAGTTCCAGCGCGCGCCCTTCACCTACACCCGCGAGCTGATGGCCGAGCTCGAGCGGGCGACGCCGGCGGACCGGCGGGCGCTGCTCGGCGACCTCTTCGAGACCATCACTCTGTTCGAGAACCGCGTCACGACGGCCCTCGCCACGCGCCGGGCGGACGGCAAGTTCGCGGTGGACCTGACGGTGGAAGCCAAGAAGCTGCGCGCCGACGGCCAGGGCGTGGAGACGCAGGTCCCCCTCGACGACTGGATCGACGTCGGCGTCTTCGCCGGCGAGGAGAAGGGCGGCGCGCCCGGAGAGCGGGTGCTCTACCTGGCGAAGCACCGCGTCACCGGCCCGACGACGAAGCTGCGGCTGACCGTCGCCGAGGCCCCGACGCGGGCCGGCATCGATCCCTACAACAAGCTGGTGGACCGGAACTCCGAGGACAACCTCAAGAAGGTGGAGGGCGCGACCGGCGGCGCGGCGAGACGCTAAGCTCCTTACCAACCCGAGTTCCCGGGAGCCACCCGTGGCCGCAGCCTTGGCCGCGCGGGCGGCGGCACTCGCTTGCAGCTTCCTTCTGGGACGCGAAGTAGGCTTTCTGCTATAATCGCATGACTTATTGCTAAACACTGGCCGATAGGAGCAGTCGCATCGCGGGGGCTGCCTTCCCGGCCTCGCTCGGGACCTTCGCTATGTCGAAGCAGAGGTTAAATGTCCTAGGGTAGGAGAATCAATGGCGGACGAAGGTGCTGTCGTAAAGGGTCTCGCGGTCACGCCAGAACAACTGCTGGGGTACGCATACGCGGGCCTTTTGAGTGCAGTTATCGCAGCCGCGTTGGAGCCATCCCGTGTTCAGGGGTTCGTCGGTTCCCTTGGCGGCCTCTTGGCCTCACTTGCAGCATTGGGCATTGGCGTGGGTATCTACGTTCTCTATTTCAAGGTGGTGGGCGAGTTCCTAATCTACCCGCTCCAGCACGCTCTTCATCGCCTCGTTGATTATGCCCGCGGAAGACGGGCTGCCTTCTCCACATCGAGTGTGGCGTACCTTGGGTATCTCGGTGTACGCTTCGGCCACAGACGAGCCGCCTATGAGGCAATCAAGGCGTTCTTTTTCGAGGGGAAAGCGCGAAGAAGAATTCAACTTGCGCACGGCGAGCTACACGTTCTCTATCTCACCGCCGTCGAGGCGGCCGCAGCAGCATCGTATCTAGCTGGGCACAAAAGACCCTATACCCACTGGCTCTGGAGCGCCGCAATTGTGTTTGGGGCCGCCATCGTCGCTGACACACGTCAGCACATGATTGAGGCTTCAATGCTTCGAGCACATGATCCGGAGGAGGTGCAACAGTTCCTGAGCAATGGCGGCTACCGGCACCCACCGCAAGCGCCTCCAGCGAACGGCTTCGATGCCGGCGAGGTACAATAGGGGCCAGCAACCGAGGTTGCTGGTATGTCAAACAACCTCTGCTCGTTCGCTTGCCTGCAAGAAGATCCTCGCTGTGATTGCCAGATGGCTTTTGGTTCTGCCCGCAGCCCTTCTGGCTCCTCTGGGCATGTACCTTCTCCTCATAGCAACAAGCCTAATCGAAAATGAGAAGCGGCTATGGTGGATCCAGTTGGTTGGCTCCGCCTTTCTCGGCTACTACTTCGTAGTTGCTGGCGCCAAGACGGCTCCGGTTCGTAAGCCCCTGGTCGCCGCTGCTTTGGCGTCACTGCTCACCACGGTGAGTCTAGGCATCTATGTAGCCGCAGAAGCTCTTGCTCTCCCCCGTGATTGGTGGCATATCTTTAGCTCCGCAATCACCGTGGCTGCAGCCGTGTGGGGTTGCCTCATAATCTATTCCCAGGAGGGCGTGCCACCTGTTAAGCACACCGTCGCAACCGTCGTAG